>JAJFFL010000217.1 GCA_021776705.1 Alphaproteobacteria bacterium | reverse complement strand
CCGATCATCAGCAACGGCGCGGTCTCTCCCAACGCCTGCGCCAACCCGATGATCGAGCCGGTCATGATGCCCGGCAGGGCCAGCGGCACGACGTGATGAAACACCGACTGCACCTTCGAGGCGCCGACGGCGAGCGCCCCGGCGCGGATCGACGGCGGCACCGCCTTCAAAGACGAGCGCGTCGAAATAATCACCGTCGGCAGAGTCATAAGCGCCAGAACCATGCCGCCGACGAGCGGCGCCGACCGCGGCAAGTCGAAAAAGTTCAAGAACACCGCCAAGCCGAGGAGGCCGAAAATGATCGACGGCACCGCCGCGAGGTTGTTGATGTTGACCTCGATGACGTCCGTCCAACGGTTCTTCGGCGCGAATTCTTCCAGGTAAACGGCCGTCGCCACCCCGATCGGCACCGCCATCAGCATCGTCACGAACATCGTGAAGATCGACCCGATCAGGGCGCCGCGCACGCCGGCGAGTTCGGGTTCCGTGCTCGACGCGTTGGAAAACAGGATGGTGTTGAACGCCGTCGAGACGCGGCCTCGGGCGCGCAGCTCTTCGGTCCAGGCGATTTGATCGTCTTTGATCCGCCGGTCGGCTTCCGGCGTGAGAAGCTTGTCGACGCGCCATTCGCCGGCGGCGGACGCCGCGCGGGAGTCGAGCGCGACCAGAACCCGGCCGCGCGCGACATCGCTCGACAGTTGGGTGAGTTTGACGACGCCGCCGTTGACGTAAACCAGCAGACTGGGGGTCTCCCGGGTGAGGGTTTCCTCCGCCCCTGGCGCGGCGGCCCGAGCGCGAAGGTCGGCGGCGCGTGCCGCGAGGGCGTCGGCCTCGGCGCGGCGTGGGCCGGCGACGCCCGCGGCCTCGGCGGCGTCGGCCCGGCGCGCCGCCGCCGCGGCGCGGACGTCAAGAGTCTCGGCGTCACGGGCGAGCCGCGCCTTGATCTCCGCCAGCACCTCGGCGAAGTCGTCGCGCGTCGAGGACAGTTCGATGTCGCCCTCGACGTCGGACGGCGACAGGCGGCCTTCCCCGGCGAAGCTCTCGCGCTTCGTGGCCTGGCCTTTCAGATACAAATCGACGTCGTCGGAGATCGGCATCGTGAAGTCGAAGGTCGTGCCGACGAGCGACGGGTTGTCGAGCACCTTCGACATCAGCACCGGGCCGTTGAGCCGGTTGTAGAGACCGAACAGGTCGAGAAGGTCCCCGCGGCCGGCGACGTTGGGAAATTCCCGCATCATCGCGTCTTGGAGGATGCTCCCGTAGTTGGCGCGGCGAATCGTTTGCGGATCGCCGGTCCCGTTCGGGTCGATCGACGCCGGCGCCTCGACGGTCAGGGTCAGTTCGTGGATGTAGAACGCCGACCATCCCCTGGAGATCACCGACGACAGCAACACCGCCAGCGACAACGCCGCCACCGCGATGGCGGCGACGCCGTAAACGCGAAACCGCGCCTCCGACCGGTAGCGCCCGCGCAGCCGGCGCTCGACGGCGTGGCGGATGTCCGCCGGCGACCTGGCGGGCGCGTCAGTCATATTTTTCCCGATACTTTTGCACGATGCGCAAGGCGGCCACGTTCATCAGCAACGTGACGGCGAACAACACCAGTCCGAGCGCGAACGCCGACAACGTTTTTGCCGAGTCGAATTCCTGGTCTCCGGTGAGCAGCGCGACGATTTGCACGGTGATCGTCGTGAGCGACTCCAAGGGGCCGCCGAAATTCGCCGCCCGGCCCGCCGCCATGACGACGATCATGGTCTCTCCCACGGCGCGCGAAACCGCGAGCAACAGCGCGCCCATAATTCCCGGCAGCGCCGCCGGCAGGATCACTTGCCGCACGGTCTCCGAGCGCGTCGCACCCATGGCGTAGGCGCCGTCGCGCAACGTCTGCGGCACCGCGTTGATGACGTCATCGGACAACGACGACACGAACGGAATGATCATGACGCCCATGACGATCCCGGCGGCGAGAGCCGACTGGGTCGGCACGTCGAATCCCGCGGCGGCGGCGGCCGAGCGGATGAACGGCCCAACGGTCAGAAGCGCGAAAAATCCGTAGACCACGGTCGGAATGCCGGCGAGAAGCTCCAGAACGGGCTTGACCACGCCGCGCGTGCGCGGCCCGGCGTACTCCGACAGGAAGATCGCCGAATACAGCCCGACGGGGGCCGCGACGGCCATCGCGATCAAGGTGATCATCCCGGTGCCGTAGAACAGCTTCACCGCCCCGAACGCGCCGCTCGATCCGACTTGTTCCGCGCGCAGCGCGGTTTGCGGACTCCAGTTCAGGCCGAACAGAAACTCCAGCGGCGACACCCGCCCGAAAAAGCGCAGGCTCTCGAACAGCAGCGACAGGACGATCCCGACCGTAGTCAAAATCGCGATGACCGAACTCAGGATCAAAAGCCCAGTGATCAAGCCTTCGACTCGGTTGCGCGCGCGAAAGTCGGTCCGCAATTGCCGGCGCGAATAAAGAAACCCGGCGCCGGCAAGCGCGGCCGCCAGCGCCGCGACTCCGATCCGGGTCAGAAAGTCGATCCGGGACAGCGCCGCCGCCGCCGCGCTCAAGGCGGGCGTGAGCTGGCTCGGCGTGCCGCCGAACGCCTCCGCCCGCGCGTCGCGGACGAACAGTTGAAGTTGCTCCTTGGGAAGGGCGAGCACGTCGCCCGGAAGCGCGCGCATCAGCAAGGCTTCGATGAGGCGGTCGCCGAGCAATCCGTAGGCGGCGATCAGCAAGAATGCCGGCGCGGCCGACAACGCGGCGACGTAGTAGCCATGGTAGTTGGGCAATGAGTGCAGACGCGCCTCGCCGCCGCCGGACAAGGCCACCGCCTTGGATCGGCCGGACAAGAATGCGGCGCCGGCGAACACAAGCAGCGCCAGCGTTGCGATCAGCGAAATCGACATGCCGCCCCGCGCCCCCGGTCGTCCGTCCGCTCGCTCAGGCCTGTCCGAGACCTGCGCGCTCTCTATGCCGGTTATGCAACAGTTTGATGACGGCGCCCGAGGCGCGGCGGCGAAACGACGTCATTCGCCTGTGGACGGCGCCGCGGGCGGGTCGGCGATGCCCGGGCCGTGCGGCGCGAAGACGGTGAAGGCGGAGCCGGCGCCGGGCGCGCTTTCAACCTCGAATCCGCCCTGGTGGCGGCTCATGATGTGCTTGACGATCGCCAGGCCGAGTCCGGTGCCGGCGCGCTCGGCGTCCGTCTCCTCCTCCTCCACACGGTAAAATCGTTCCGACAGCCGCGGCAGAAATCGCGGTTCGATGCCGGGTCCGGAATCGCGCACTTGAAGCCAACCGAATCGACCGTGCATGTCGGCCGGTTCGACGAGCGCCAACCGGGTCGATTCGCCGTCCAACGGTCCGACCCCGAGCGCCGCGGTGCGGGCCCCGGCGCCGGCTCCGACCGCAACGACCACGTCGCCGCCGCGCGGCGTATACTTGATGGCGTTCTCGACAAGATTTTGAACGACTTGGATCATCTGATCCCGATCGCCGACGACAAGCGCCTGCGGCGCTCGGCGGTCGACATGGACGGCGACGCCGCGCGCGTCGGCGACCGGACTGAGCGCCGCCGACACGTCGTCGGCGACAGCGGCCAGATCGACGACGCCGGTCGGCGGCACATGTTGGTTCTGCTCGACACGGCTCAACGACGAGAGATCGTCGATGAGCCGGCTCATGCGCGCGGCCTGGGCGCCCATGATGGTGAGGAAATGCTCGCGCGCCTCCGGATCGTCGCGGGCGTGACCCTTGAGCGTTTCGAGAAAGCCGGACAGCGAGGCGAGCGGCGTGCGCAACTCGTGGCTGGCGTTGGCGAGGAAGTCGACGCGCTGCCGTTCGGCGCGTTTCACCGCGGTTTGATCGTGCAGCAGCACCATCGCCCCGGGCGCGCCGCGCCCGGCCGACGGCACGGCGGCGACGAACGCCTCCAGGAATCTCTCGAC
>JAJFFL010000216.1 GCA_021776705.1 Alphaproteobacteria bacterium | reverse complement strand
GTTGCCGTGGTGGACGTCGATGTCGACGATCGCCACCCGTTCGACTCCATGCACGTCGAGGGCTCGTTTGGCCGCGATGGCGATGTTGTTGAAATAGCAAAATCCCATGGCGCGGGCCCGTTCGGCGTGATGGCCGGGCGGACGGACGGCGCAGAACACCGCGTCGGCGTCACCGCTCATCAACAGATCGACCGCGGCGACCGCGGCCCCGGCGCCCCGGTCGGCCGCCTCCAGCGTGCCCGACGCCAACGCCGTGTCCCAGTCGAGCGCTTCAAATTCGCCGTCGACCGTCGGCGCATGGGCCCGCAACGCCGCCGTGAAGCGTGCGTCATGCACGCGCGCCACGTCCGCGGCGTCCGCGCGCGGCGCTTCGAAGCGCGCGACGTCCGAGAACTCGCTGTCGGCCAACGCCGCCTGAACCGCCTGCAGCCTGTTGGGGCGCTCCGGGTTGTCCGGCATCACGGCGTGGCCAAGGCACGCGGCGTGGGTGACGACGGCGGTGCGCATGTCAGTGGCCAGGAACGTCCGCGAAGTCGAGGTCGGCGACCGTCACGCCCGGCGGCGCGATGGAATCGTCCGGAACGAAGAAATCCGGCAAGAGGTCCTTCGTCGCGTCGACGCGATAGACGTCGAAGTTCTTGACCCCTTCGCCGTGCAGAAAGGTGTCGTCGATGAGGAAATTGCCGCTGAAGCTCACCGGTTTGGCGAGAATCGCGTAGGCGGCGTCGGCCAGGATCTCCGGGGTGCGGCACATGGCCATGCCTTCGGAGCCGGCGAGGATGTTCTCCACCGCCGCCGTGGCGATCGCCGTGCGCGGCCAGATCGCATTGACCGCGACTTGGCCCTTGAACTCCTCCGCCATGCCCAGGACGCAAAGGCTCATCCCGAATTTCGCCGACGAATAGGCGACATGCGGGGCGAACCATTTCGCCTTCATGTCGAGCGGCGGCGACAGCATCAACACGTGCGGGGAGTCCGCTTTCAACAAGTGCGGAAGGCACTTTTGGGTGGTCAAATAGGTCCCACGGGCGTTGACCTGATGCATCAGATCCCAGCGCTTGATCGGGGTCTCCAGCGTGCCGGCGGGAAAGATCGCCGACGCGTTGTTGACGCATACGTCCAAGCCGCCGAACGTTTTCACCGTCTCGGCGACCGCGGCCTCGACCTGATCCTCGTGGCGGATGTCGCACACGACGGGCAGCGCCTTGCCGCCGGCGGCTTCGATCTCTTTGGCCGCTGTGAAGATCGTCCCGGGCAGCTTCGGGTTGGGTTCCGCGGTCTTCGCCAAGATCGCCACGTTCGCGCCGTCGCGCGCGCACCGCAGCGCGATGGCGAGGCCGATGCCTCGGCTGGCGCCGGTGATCAGAATGGTTTTGCCCTTGAGGCCGGCCATGCGTTCCTCCCCGCCCTATCGTCGCAGCGAAACCTACAGCGATCTTCGGCGAGGTCGAGACCCGATCAGAGCGGCTTCATCCAACGATCCCACGTGTTCGGACATTCGAGCGTCGCTTCCTTGCGGCAACTCTTGAACGTGAACAGCACGGTCATCGCCTTGCCCACCATCTGTTCGGTGGGCACGAAACCAAGCGACCGCCGGTCCCGGCTGTCGCGGGACATGTCGCGGTTGTCGCCCATGACGAAAACGTGGTGAGCCGGAACGACGAATTGCAGCCCGTCGTCCAACGGATTGCTGTCGGAGCGTTCGTAGATCTTGTGCACCTTGCCGCCTGGCAGGGATTCCTCGAACAATTGCGGGTTGACGATTTCGCGGGTGTCGTAGGTGCGGTAGCGGACAATATCGACGAGATCGCGTTCGACCAATTCGCCGTTGAGATAGAGACGGCCGGCCCGCATCTCGATTTCATCGCCGGGCAGCCCGATGACGCGCTTGATGAGATGCTCGCACCGGTTGGTCGCCCGCGGCCGGCTGGGATCGCAGGCCGGGTGACGGAACACCGCGACGTCGCCGCGCGCGGGCAAACGCCCGAGAATTCGGCCGTCACCGGACGGCAAGTGATCGCCGAGGCCGAACGGCAAGGACTGGCGGCTCCAGCCGTACATGAAGTTCAGGACGATGACGCGGTCGCCGACTTCAAGCGTCGGCTCCATCGAACTGGAGGGAATGTAGAAGGTGCGAAACAACAGCGTCGTGATCGCCAAGTAGACCACGGCCGCCCCGGCGATGAACCGGACCAGTTCAACGCCCTCTTTCTTAAGGCGCTGCTTCAGCGCCTTCTCTTTCGTTACCGCCGTGTCGTCCGTCATGCCAGCTTCACCGCCGTGCCGTAGGCCAGGATCTCTGCCGATCCCTCCATAACCGTCGATGTGGTGAAGCGAAAGGAGATGACCGCATCCGCGCCAAGAGATTCCGCATGTGCGACCATTCGGTCATAGGCTTGCTCCCGGCTTTCCGCCAACAGCTTCGTGTATTCCTCGACTTCGCCGCCGACGATGTTTCGCAGGCCGGCGAGGATGTCGCGGCCGAAAAACCGCGCCCGCACCACGTTGCCGCGTGCGAGGCCGACGACCGAAGCCACCTGGCGACCTGGAACGGTCTCGCCCATCGTGACGGTGACGCTCATGCCGATCTCCTACAGGTCCACGTTTTTCGAGTAGTAGGCGTCTTCTTTGTTGTCGATCCGGTCGACGATCACTTTCGCGATCAGAATCAGAAAACCGAGCGCCGGCGGTCCGCCGACGATGAGGACCGGCCAACTCAACGGCCCCGCGTGCGCCAAGGCGACGCCCCCGGCAACCAGAACGGCGGCGCCGTAGATCACCGCGCCCACGATGATGAGGCCGATGCCGACGACGGCCCAGCCGTTGGTGCGCTTGCTCATGGTTCGTCTCCGCGCTGATGCCGAGCCAGCCTAGCGTCACATTTCCAGGATCTCGCCGGGATCGGCGGCGGCGGATTCCCGCGTGAAGCGTGCGACCCCGGTGGAGTCGACGGCGTAGCTCGCGCGCCCGCGACGCACCAAATAATTCAGGTGCGCGAGAGTTTCACCGGTCGCCATAGACAAGTCGCCGGCACCGATCTCGCGCGCGAACATGGCGGAAAACATGTCGACGACCCGGGTCGGTTTCGCGATCGCCCGTTCAAGGCGCTCCAGCTTTTTGGCGTGGCCGTCGATTAGATGTTCGAGCCGCGCGTGCAGCCCCCGAAACGGCTCATTGTGGCTCGGCAGCACGAAGACGTCGTCGGGAATGGCGGCCATCAGACGCCAGCACGACGACAGCCAATCGTTGAGCGGGTCGGCCGCCGGCTCCGTCGGCCAGACCGCGACAATCGACGAGATCCGCGGCAAAACCTGATCGCCGGAGATGAACAGCTTCAGCTCCGGCTGCCAGAGGCAGACGTGTTCGGGGCTGTGGCCGGAGCCGACGATCACCCGCCACGTGCGCCCGCCGATCACGATGTCGTCGCGGTCTTCGATGCGGCGAAAACTGTCCGGCAAGCGGCGCACGGCTTTTCCGAACAGCCCGAACCGCTGCTTGTAGCGCTCCAATTGGTCTTCGTCCCAACCGGCCGCGCGGTAAAATTCGATTGCGTCGTCGGGCGCCGGCGCCACGTCGGCGACGAGCATGCGGGCGGTCGTGTATTCAAGTCTCGACATCCACAACGGGGCGCCGCTCCGGCGGCACAACCACCCCGCCATGCCGGTGTGATCGGGGTGCATGTGCGTGCACAGGACGCGGGTGATCGGGCGACCGCCGAGATGCTTTTCGATCACGTCGTCCCACAAGCCTTCCGTGGTCGAGTCGCCGAGACCGGTGTCGACGATGGTCCAGCCGTCGCCGTCCTCCAGCAGGTAGAGATTGATATGATCGAGCGCCATCGGCAGCGGCATGCGAAGCCAGTGCACGCCGTCGGCGACGCGCTGCAGCGCGCCGGGCTTCGGCGCGCTGAACGGATACTCCAATTTGGGACCCTTGGCGGTCTTGGCTTTCATCACCGATCCGAAACGCCGGCCGCGCCGAATCTCGGCGCGCCGGCAAGCGGACCACGCTGTGTGCGGCGCGTCAAACCGGACGTTTGGACAAGGAAACGATCGCCGTCGCCGCGCCCGCGGCGCGGCCGGCCAACGTGGTTTCCGCGGACGCGATCTGGCGCCAGCGGCGGCGAGTCCGGGCGGCCAGGGCGGCGACGCGGCCGAGCCGGTCGTGCTCCAACGCCCGCCATGCGGCGGCGGCGGCGGCGCGGGATCGGCCGCGCGGCGTCGCCGCGGGCGTGAATCCGTCGACGAGGGTGAATTCGGCATCCGAATAGGCGCGTTTGTAGGACGCCTCGCCCGCGCCGAAACACACTTGCCGCGCGCCGAGCGCTGGCGCGGTGCGCAGCACGTGTTCCATCAACAGCAGGCCTGGCGCGCCGCGCGCGAACGCCGGGTCGTAGGCGACGAACCAACCGTGCAGCGTCGTCCCGGCCAGCAAGTTGAGCTGCGCCGCCGCCAAGTGTCCGCCGAACCGGACGGTCGCCAGAACGCCGCGCACCGGGGCGTCCGGGGCCATGGCGAACAAGCTGTGCAGCAGTCTCCCCGCCCACTCCGGCCCGAGCACGTTGTGCAGGCCGGTGCGCTCGAACTGAGCCCGCTTCCAGTGCAGCAAACGAGCGAACGCCGTGTAGTCGTCGTCGGGATGGCGAAACTCCACCGGACCGAACTCTCGCTCGGCGACCCGCAGATTGCGTCGGGTGCTCGAGAAATGCCGGCTGTTGGCTGTGCGGCGCGCCTCACGGTAGGCGTCGCCGTCGCCGCCGACCTTGGCGACGCGCACGACCTCCGCTCGGCCGCCGGCGGCGAGCGCGGCGTCGGGATCGAGAAGGCCGGAATGGGCGAAGCCGGAGAGACCGGCCAAGGCCAACGCGTCGGGAAGCGCCAAGTCGCCGCCCCTCGCCGTGATGAGGCCGTGAACGTCGTTGAGAGGCGCGGCGAGCGGGCGCGCCAGGCCGGCCGGCCGGCGGTGGTGCGGCAAGACGCCGACCAACCGGTCGCCGCGCAGAAAAAGCGCCAGCCGGGCGTCGTCGCGCACCCCGCCCACGGCGCGCGCGAAATCAGGGTGAAGAAACGGCGACTCGAGTTCCGGGCGCTCGCGCAACAGTTCCAGCCAAGCGTCCCGATCGCTCGGCGACAACGCCGCCGGTCGAACGATTTCCACCCTCGTTCGTGCCATTTCGGGACCTCAGGCTGGTTCGCCCAAGGCGGTTCATGTTCCAAGCCACATTCGCGAACCGGGCGAAGGGCGACGCGCCCTCTTCGTGGTCGGTTGATCACCGGCGCCGAACGAGTGACGCCGGTCGTCCGCGGCGACACGGCCGATGATTGCCAGTCGCCAAGGCGTTCTAGCCGGTCAGGAACTCTTCGGGCACGTCGTACAAGACGCCTTCTCCCAGCGCCACCGAGGCGACCCTCCCGGGAACCGTCGACAACACGGTTTCGGCGAAGAAATACGCCAGATCGATTTTTGATTGGGCGTAGGCGTCCGACCGGTTTTCCTTCAGGCGGCGCTGAGCCGCCAAGGCCGCGTGGCCCAGGAAGTGGCCGCCGATCACGTCGCCGGCGAGCTTCAGGAACGCCGCGGCGCCGGCGAGCCGGTCTTCCTCCGAGTTGTCTTTGTCCGCCATCCAGCGCGCCGCGTCGTCAAGCGCGTCGGCCGCGTCCTTCAATCGCTGGCCGACCGGGTGCAAATCGTCGTTCGACGACAAAACCAGGGATTCTTCGGTTTCACGGACATCCTCCAACAGTTCTCGGAACGCCGCGCCGCCCTGCATCGCCAGCTTGCGTCCGACGAGATCGATCGCCTGAATCCCGTTCGTCCCCTCGTAGATCGCGGCGATGCGCGCGTCTCGGTAGTGTTGCGGTGCGCCGGATTCCTCGACGTACCCCATGCCGCCGTGGACCTGGATCGCCAGCGAGGCGCATTCGATGCCGACATCCGTCCCCCACGCTTTCGAGATCGGGGTCAGGAACGCTTCTCGGCGCTTCGCCCAGGCGCGGTCGTCCGGCTCCGGCTCGTGTTCGGCTTCGTCCGCCGCCAGGGCGACGGCGAAGTTGATCGACCGCGACGCTTCGATCTTGGCTTTCATCGTCAAGAGCATCCGTCGAATATCGGGATGCTCGATGATCCGACCCGGATGTTCGCCGTCCGGGGTGCGCCCTTGGCGGCGGTCTTTGGCGAACGCCACCGCCCGCTGATAGGCGCGTTCGGCGATCGCGGTCCCCTGCACGCCGACATGGTTTCGGGCCGAGTTCATCATCGTGAACATGCAGCGCATACCCTGGTTTTCTTCGCCGACCAACCAGCCGACGGCGCCGCCGGCGTCGCCGTAGGACATGACGCACGTCGGGGACGCGTGAATGCCCAGCTTGTGCTCAAGGCCGATGCAGGCGACGTCGTTGCGCTCGCCGAGCGACCCGTCGTCGTTGACGAGAAATTTGGGGACCAGGAACAGCGACACGCCCCGAGTTCCCTCCGGGGCGTCGGGCAGACGGGCCAAGACCAAATGGATGATGTTGTCGGCGCAATCGTGCTCGCCCCAGGTGATCCAGATCTTCTGGCCCTTGAGCCGGTACGTGCCGTCGCCGTTCGGCTCGGCTTTGGTCTTGAGCAGCCCGACGTCGGAGCCGGCGTGCGGCTCGGTGAGATTCATCGCGCCGGTCCATTCGCCGGTCACCAGTTTCGGCAAATAAGTCTTTCGCAGCTCCGGCGTGCCGTGCGCGAGCAGGGCTTCGATCGTTCCCAACGTCAGCATCGGGCACAAGCCGAACGCCATGTTGGCCGCCTGAACCATTTCCGACACCGCCAAAGCCATGGCGCGCGGGAGACCCATGCCGCCCCAGTCGGTCGGAAAATTCACGCCCTGCCAGCCGCCCTCCACGTATTTGGCGTAGGCGTCCTTGAACCCGGACGCGGTGCGCACGGCGCCGTTCTCCAGGACCGCGCCCTCGCGGTCGCCGACCGCGTTGAGGGGGGCGAGGACTTCGTCGGCGAGGCGGGCGGCTTCCGTGAGCACCGCGGCCGTCAGTTCGCTCGACAGATCGCCGAACGCGCCGGTGGTCTTGAGGCCGTCCATCGCCACCACTTCTTCGAGAGCGAATCGAATGTCGCGTGTCGGCGCCTGAAACGACATGAGCCCACCCCTGATCGGCAATTCCGGCAGGACAATAGGGCCGGACGCCGGCGCCGGCCACTGACTCGTTCGTTTTCCAGCGCGGCGGCGTCGCCGCCGCGGCCGCGGCTCTGTATGGTCGGCGACCGGAACGAAGATTGGAACCCCGACATGCCTTTGCGCCGCGCCGGTTTGGCCATCCTGTTGCTGGCCGCCGCCTGCATTCCGAAGCCGCAACTCGACGTCGCGAACATTCCAGACGGCGACTACGCGCTCGATCCCGATCACGCGAGCCTGGTGTGGCGCGTGCCGCACCTCAACGGCCTTTCGCTATTCACCGCCCGATTCGACTCTTGGACGGCGGAATTGAATTTCGACCCTGAACGGCCTGAGGAAGCTCAGGTGACCGCCACGATCGACGCCGCCTCGGTAAGCACCGGAAACAAGGAGTTCGACCAAACCATCGCCGACCAACGCCGGCTTTTGGACGCCAAGTCCCATCCGGAAATCCGATTCACGTCGACGAAGGTCACGGTGACCGGCGAAAACACGGCGGAAATCCTGGGCGATCTGACGTTCCACGGCGTGACCGCCCCTGTTTCGCTCAACGTCACGTTCAACGGCTCGTTGCGCGACCCGATCCGCAACCGCCGCGTCGTCGGATTCTCCGCGTCCGGCGTGATTTCGCGCGCCGCCTGGGGGGCTGACGGCTTCGTCAACTTCGGTGTCGGCGAGGAGGTTGAGCTCTTGATTGAGGCGGAGTTCCTGAAACGTTAGCGCTGGTTTATTCCGTTTTGGAAAAACCGGGTTTCGAATTCACGGAGTCGAATCGGATTCGGCGAAGCACCAGCTGACTCGGCGTCACGCCGCCGCAACGCCTCGGCGGTTTTCTTCCATTTCGCCGACAAGGAAATCAGCTCATGCGAACCTTCTTGATCGCCGCGTCCGCCGCGGCCGTCGCCTTTTCGACGCCGACAGCCGCGCAAGACGTGGCGGCGCCTTCGGGCGTCTATAAGCTCGACCGCAACCACGCCAGCGTCAGCTTTTCCGTCATTCACTTGAATCTCGCGCCCTACATCGGCCGCTTCGGCGCTTTCGACGCGACGATCGACTTCAACGCCGAAACCCCCGCCGCAAGCTCCGTCAAGGCGACCGTCGCCCCAGGCTCGATCGACACCGGTTATCCAACGCCGGAGCAGACCGATTTCGACGCCGAGCTCGCGGGCTCCGACTGGCTTGACGCCCAGGCGCACCCGCAGGCGTCGTTCGTGTCGACGTCGATCCGGATCACCGGCGCCGGCGAAGCCGACGTCGTCGGCGACTTGACCCTGAACGGCGTCACCCTGCCGGCTACGTTCGCGACATCTCTCGTCGGGTCGGCGGACTCCCACCCGCTTACCAAGGCTCCGGCGCTCGGTTTCGTCGCCCGGGCGGTCATCAGCCGGTCTGCGTTCGGCGTCGCGCCGCTTCCGCAGTTTGTCGGCGACGAGGTCGAAATTGTGTTCCGTGGAGAATTCCAAAAGGCGACGACGGAAGGCTAAGGTGGCTTTTCGCTTGAGGGATCGTCCATGAACCGCGTCGACACCCACCGCTACACCCGCGTCGCGATCGCCCTGCACTGGGCGATCGCGATCGCCATTCTCGCGCAAATTCCAGTGGGAATCTGGATGAGCAACGCTCAGGACGCGTTGCGGCGCGGCGACGCCGGCGTGTCCCAGGAAATGGTTTTTACGGTTTTTCAGCTGCACAAGTCCGTTGGTCTGACCGTGCTGGTTCTCAGTGTGGCGCGCCTGGCGTGGCGGCTTATGAACCCGCCGCCGCCGCTGCCTGACGGAATGGCCGGATGGGAGAAGGCCGCCGCGCACGCCGTGCATGCGGCGTTCTACGTCCTCATCATCGCCATTCCCCTCGCCGGCTGGGCTGTGGTGTCGTCGTCCCGGTTGGTGATCGACACCCACCTGTTCCTGCAAGATTGGCTGCCGTGGCCGAACCTGCCGATCGCCCGAACGGAAGCGAACGAAGCGGCGACGAAGACGGTTCATCAATGGCTCGCCTATCTCGCGGGCGGACTGGTCGTCGTGCATGTGGGCGCCGCCCTGAAGCACCAAATCCTGGCGGGCGACGGAATTTTCGCCCGGATGCTGCCCGGTGTTTTCGGCCGAACCCGCGGTCCGGTGAGCGCCGGACGCGGCGGTGTTTTGGTCGCCGGACTGTTGGTCTCGACGCTGGCCGGCGGATTGGCGTGGGGGTACGTCGATCACGTCGGCGGCGCGGCCGCGAACGCGGTGAGCGCGACCGTGCCGAGCGCGGCCGCGCCAAACGCGAAAATCGGCGGTGAATCGGCGATCCCGTCCGGGTGGGTCGTGAACCGCGCCGAAAGCGCGATCCGCTTTGTTTTTAATTACTCCGGCGACGAAACCATCGGCCGTTTCGACACCTGGACGGCGGACATCGACTTCGACCGCGACAACCTTGGAGCCGCGAAAGCGGTGGTGCACATCGACACCCGCTCCGCCGTTTCGGGCGACGACTTCCTCGACAGCGAACTCCCCGGCGGCGACGGCTTCGACACCAAGGGTCACCCGGAAGGCGCGACGTTCGAAGCCGCGGCGTTTCGGGCGCTTGGCGACGGCGGCTACGAGATCGACGGCCGGCTGACGATCAGGAACGTCACCCGCCCGGTGACGCTGCCGTTCACGCTTGCGGTCGATGGCGACGAGGCCCGCGCGACAGGCCAGACGGTCGTTCGGCGCAGCGACTTCGGCATCGGCGGCGACGGCGTTGTCGGCGACGAAATTCGGGTCGAAATCGTCGTCGTCGCGCGCCGGGCGGCCGGCGCGGGCTGAACCCGCAGCGCTTGCTGCGGATCGTCATGGGGCGTAAGCGGGAGCGGGCATGGCCGCACCAATTCTCGCCCCCGACGACGCCGCGCTGGACCGCGCCGCGGACCTCCTGCGGGCCGGAAAGCTGGTCGCCCTGCCGACCGAGACCGTTTACGGCCTCGCCGCCGACGCCG
>JAJFFL010000215.1 GCA_021776705.1 Alphaproteobacteria bacterium | reverse complement strand
CGAACACGACGCCGGCGAGATGAGTCGTGGTGGCGCTCGGGTCCGACGCCATGTTGACGACGACGAACGTCGTCGTCTCGCCCGCCGCGACCCGGAAATTGTGCCGCGTGCGCGATTCGCCGTCCGAGCCGGCCGTCCACTGGGTCTTCGCGGTCCGCAGCTCGCCCGCGACCCCGATCCGCAATTGCGACAGACTCTTGGCGTTGAGCGCGTTGAGCGTGATCGTCACCGACGTGTCGCTGTCGAAGCCGTCCAACGTCAAGTCGATGCAGACGCCGGCGTTCTTGTTGATCTGAAACGGCACGCCGACGAGGCGGGTTTGCGGGCTGAGCTGCGCGGTCCAGCAGCCGTCCCGGAGTTCGAAACCGTCGCTTGGGCGGTGTTGCTGAAAACCGTTGGTGCGCCAAAACCCGTCGCGCGAGCCGCCGCTGGTCGTTTCCGGGACGCGGGCGTCGCCGTAGGCGGCGTAGGCGACCAGGAACTCGGCGAAGTAGTCGCGCAGCGGCACGCGCATGTGCGGATGACTTCGGACCATCGCGTCGAGCCACCGCAGCTCGCCGCGGGCCCCGGGTTCAGTCGTGAATTGGTTCAAAAACTGCGCGAGATAGCCGTAGTCCACGTCTTCGACGAATTCGGTCGGAAACGGTTCGGTCGACGGGTGGGTCTTCTTGTATTCGACCTCGGCCAGGTAGCGCCAGAAGGAACTCGTTCGATAGCCGCGTATCGGGTGCGGGTCGCCGTCGGTCGGCGCGACGACCAAGCTTTGGCTGTAGTCGCGCGCGCCCCACGCGTCGCCCGTGTCGGCCTGGTTGAACGTGTCCGATTTTTCAAGCCGCAGGATGTCGTACGCGACGGCGCGCGCCTGTCCTTCAGTGATCCAGGTGTTGACGTTGTCCCGGGCGCGAAAAAACGCGGTGTTGTGCTGCACGGCGTGAAACAGCTCGTGCGCCAAAACTTGATAACCCTTCGGCGTGACGCCGTTTTCATCCATCACGTCGTCGGCGTCGACGAACATCGCCGGGTAATCCGGCACCACCGGATTGTTCGGATCGACGAAGTCGTAGAGACCGGCGGCGTCGGGAATGTTCGTGTAGTAGACCCGGTACGCCGTCGCGCCGTCGGCGCGGGTCACGACGTCGGTCAGCCGCGGTTCGGGAAATCCCCACGCCTGCAAGCGCTGCGCGGACTGATGCAGAAACGTTTCCATCGCCGCCTTGGTCGCCGGCGTCAGGTCGTGCTCGACGTCGACCGGGTCCATGGTGTCCCAACCGAACATCTGGACGATGCGGGCGAAGTCGTCCTCGAGCGAGGCTCGCGGCGAGAACGGCTCGGCCTGGACGACCTCGAATTGGTCGACGCGCCAGGCGACGGGGGCGGCCGACGCCGCGCCGCCGAAGGCGACGGCCGCGGCCGCGAACATCGTTCGGCGAAGCGCGCGCCGCATCTCGGCCTCCGGGTTCGCGAAGCCGGAACCAAACCACGAAACCGCCCGCGCCCCAAGGCGCGCGCTCATTCGCCGACGAGGTTTTCCGGGTTGGTCATGATCAGGTTCACCGCCTCGGTCACGGTCAGCGGCAGGACGCCGGCTTCGCCGTCTTCGGCCGCCAGGCGCCACTCGGCGTAGCTTTCGGCGAAGCCGTCCGGCGGGGCCGTGAAGTCGCCGACCTGGGCGTCGAGCGAGCGGCGCAGCGCCGAGGCTTCGAACGGGACATGCAGGAGATCGATGGTCGCCGTTTGGTCAGAGCGCAGAAGTTCGAATTCGGGCACGTTGAGCACCGCCACATGGACGGCGCGCACGACTCCGAACTCTTCGATCTTGCCGATCACCACGCGCACGTCGGGCCCCGGCGCGTCGCGCACCGTCCAGACCTGGCCGACCGCGATCAGCGTCGGCGCTGCGGCCGTGTCCTGGGCGGCGGCGGGGTGGGCGAACACCGCCGCCGCGAGGGCGAGGAGGGCGGCGACGCGGCTCACGGCCGCCGCCGGGTGACGACGCAGCCGGCGGCCGCGGCGTTGGTCAAGGCTTCCGGCTTGGCGACGCGCACGGTGACGGCGACGACGCGCGCGTCGTTGAGGCACCAGGCGGCGATGCGTTCGGCCAAGGTCTCGACCAGCTGCACATGACCCTCGCGCGCGAGCGTCTCCACCCGCTTCGCGATCTCCTGGTAGTCGATGGTTTCGGCGAGGCGGTCGTCGACCGGCGGCGGCAGGTCGCCGAGGTTGAGCTCGACGTCGACCAGGACCCGCTGGCGGGTTTCCTTCTCGTGCGGGTGCACTCCGATCGAGGCCATGACTTCGAGGCCGTGTACGAACACCGCCGCGCCCGGCGCCGGGGCCGCGTCGGCGGCCGCGTCGCGCCGCCCGAGGGTGGCCGTGGAGGCGTTCATTCGGTCAGTCCCCATACGTCGGGCGTCTTCCAGGCGAGGTGTTGGCCGCCGTCCACCGCCAGCATCTGACCGGTGACCGCCTCGGCGTCCAGGAGATACTTCACCGCGGCGACGATCTGGTCCGGCGGCGATCCGGTTTCGAGCAACGTCGCCTTGACCTGCCGGGCCCAGTCTTCGTCGCTCTGGCGCGCGTTCTTCAAGGTCGGGCCGGGCCCGATTCCGTTGACCCGGATTCGCGGGGCCAGCGCCTGCGCCATCGTCGCCGTGGCCCACGCCAAGGCCGCCTTCGACATCGAATAGGTGAAGAACTGCGGCGTCGGCTTTTTCACCCGCTGGTCGATCATGTTGACGATCGCGCCGGTCGCCGACGCCGGCAGCTGCGCGGCGAACGCCTGGGCGAGAAAGCACGGCGCGCGCAGGTTGGCTTCGAAGTGATGGTCCCAGCCGTCGCGGGTCATGTCCGTCACGCCGTCGGCGACGAACGTCGACGCGTTGTTGATCAGGGCGGTCAGCGGCGCCCCGAGGCGCTCGGCGGCGGCGGGCGCGAGACCGTCGACCTGCGCCGGGTCGGCGAGATCGGCCTGCAACGCGACGGCGTGGCCGCCGGAGGCTTGGATCAGCTCGACCGTGTCGTGGGCGGGCCCGGCGGAGGAATTGTAGTGCACGGCGACGGCCCAGCCGTCGGCGGCGAGGCCTGTGGCGATGGCGCGCCCGACGCGCACGCCGGCGCCGGTGACCAGGGCCGCCCGGCGGCTCAAATGACGCCTTCGATCTGCGCCAGCCCGAAGACGTAGGCGGCGTAGACGACGATGAACGCCAGCCCGAGGGCGCGGCCGATCGGGCGCTTGGTGACCGCGATCGCAACCAGCGCCACGCCGGCGGCGACCATCACCCAGAGGTCGTACTGCAGGAACGTCGGCGGGATCGGGATGTCGCCGATCAGCGACGCGACGCCGCCGACGGCGAGGACGTTGAAGACGTTGGAGCCGATGACGTTGCCGATGGCGACGTCGGCCTGGCGCCGGAACGCCGCCACGATCGACGTCGCGAGCTCCGGCAGGGAGGTGCCGAACGCGACCAGCGTCAGGCCGACGAACTCGCGCGGTATGTTGAGAACCTCGGCGATGTCGACGCCGGAGCGGACGATGAGATGGCCGCCGAGCGGCAGGCCGATCAGGCCGACGGCGATGAACACCCACACCTTGACCCAGGATTCGGGCAAGCCTTCGATGTCGTCGATCTCAAGGTACTCTTTGACGTCCTCCGGCGGCGCCGTGGCGTGCGAGTGGGCGCGCCACCACAAGATGCCGAGATAGGCGACGAGGCCGGCGAGCAGGATGGATCCCTGCAGCGCGCCGAGGGGCCCGGTGTAGGCGAAAATCAAGAGCCCGACGCTGGCCGCGAGGGCGAACAGCGAGTTGCGCGTCAGGCCGGAGGCGTCCGAGTGGATGACGCAGATCACGGCCGGGATGCCGAGCACCAACAGCACGTTGGCGATGTTGGAGCCGACGATGTTGCCGAGCGCCAGTTCCGGGGCGCCGGCGAGCACCGCCTGGATCGAAACCACGAGTTCCGGGGCCGAGGTGCCGAAGGCCACGATCGTCAGGCCGACGATCAGCGGCGGCACGCCGAGCCGGCGCGCCAGCTTGGTCGACCCGCGCACCAGCAGGTCGCCCGAAATCACGAGAACCACGAACCCGGCCGCGAGCGCGAGAATCAGCCAGAATATCGCCATGGGTTCAGTTCAGAGCCTCTCGCCGCGATACGCGCGCCGCACCCCGCGGCCGGCCGAAGAAAGCTGGTATAGCCGACCGCGCCCGGATTCAACAAAGTCCCGGCGCCTGATGTGGGGATGCCTGTGACGCCCGACGCCGCCGTCCACGCGCCGCCTTATTTGCGGGAAGCGGTGATGTTGCTGGTCGCCGGCGTGATCGCCGCGCCCTTGTGCCGGCGGCTGAAACTGTCGCCGCTGATCGGCTATCTCGCCGCCGGGGTCCTGGTCGGTCCCTACGCCTTCAAGCTTGTGGACGATCCCGACGGCGTCCGCGACATCGCCGAGCTCGGGGTGATTTTCCTGCTGTTCGCCCTCGGACTGGAGCTGTCCTTCGCGCGGCTGATGGCGCTCCGG
>JAJFFL010000214.1 GCA_021776705.1 Alphaproteobacteria bacterium | reverse complement strand
ACCGCCCGCCGCCGCGGCGGCGGCGCCAAGCGGCTGTACCGCAAGGTCGACTTCAAGCGCGACAAGTTCGACGTCGCCGCGACGGTCGAGCGGCTGGAGTACGACCCGAACCGGACCGCGTTCATCGCCTTGGTGAATTACGCCGACGGCGAAAAAGCCTACATCCTGGCGCCGCAACGGCTCAGCGTCGGCGACACCGTGATCGCCGGCTTCCGCGTCGACGTGAAGCCGGGCAACGCCATGCCGCTGAAGTCGATGCCGGTCGGCACCATCATCCACAATGTGGAGATGAAGCCGAAAAAGGGCGGTCAGATCGCGCGCTCGGCCGGGGCCTATGCGCAGCTCGTCGGCCGTGACGCCGGCTACGCGCAGGTCCGCCTCAACTCGGGCGAAATGCGCCAAGTGCCGGACGCCTGCATGGCGACGATCGGGGCGGTGTCCAACCCGGATCACCTGAACATCAACCTCGGCAAGGCCGGCCGCAAGCGTCACATGGGCAAGCGCCCGTCGGTGCGCGGCGTGGCCATGAACCCGATCGATCACCCGCACGGCGGCGGCGAAGGCCGCACCTCGGGCGGCCGTCACCCGGTGACGCCGTGGGGCAAGCCCACCAAGGGCCGCAAGACGCGCAAGAACAAGGCGACCGACAAGTTCATCGTCCGGTCGCGTCACCAGAAGAAGAAACGTTAGGGGTTCGCCGCATGCCGCGTTCGGTTTGGAAAGGTCCGTTTGTCGACGGGTATCTGCTCAAGAAAGCGGAGGCCGCGCACGACGCTGGACGCAAGGCCGCGATCAAAACCTGGTCGCGCCGTTCCACGGTCATGCCGCAGTTCGTCGGCCTGACGTTCCAGGTGCACAACGGGAACAAGTTCATTCCCGTGCTGATCACCGAGGACATGGTGGGTCACAAGCTCGGCGAATTCGCGCCGACGCGGACCTACTACGGCCACTCGGCCGACAAGAAGGCGAAGAGGAAGTAGCGATGGGCCAGGCGAAAAACCCGCGTCGGCTCTCCGACAACGAGTGCCGGGCCAAGTTGCGGCTGATCCGCATCAGCCCGCAAAAGCTCAATCTCGTCGCGGAGATGATCCGCGGCAAGAAGGTCGAGCGCGCGCTCAACGAACTCGAGTTTTCGCGCAAGCGCATCGCCCGCGACGTCAAGAAGGTGCTTGAGAGCGCCATCGCCAACGCCGAAAACAACCACGGCCTCGACATCGACGACCTCGTCGTCTCCGAAGCGTTCGTGGGCAAAAACATCGTCATGCGGCGTTTTCGCCCGCGCGCCCGCGGGCGCGCCGGGAAAATCGAAAAGCCGTTTTCCGAGCTCACCATCGTGGTGCGCGAGCAAGCCGAAGAGGCCGCCTGATGGGGCAAAAGGTCAATCCGATCGGGCTGCGGCTCGGCATCAACCGCACGTGGGATTCGCGCTGGTACGCGAACACCGGCGAATACGCGGTGCTGCTTCATCAAGACATCGCGATCCGCAAGTTTCTGCGCGGGCGGATGAAGAACGCCGGCATCTCGAAGATCGTGATCGAACGCCCGCACAAGAAGTGCCGGGTGACGATTCACACGGCCCGGCCGGGCGTCGTCATCGGCAAGAAGGGCGCGGACATCGAAAGCCTGCGCAAAGAGCTGGCGAAAATGGTCGACGGCGAGGTGTTCTTGAACCTCGTCGAAGTGCGCAAACCGGAAATCGACGCCACCCTGGTCGCCGAAAACGTCGCCCAGCAGCTTGAGAAGCGGGTCGCCTTCCGCCGCGCCATGAAGCGCTCGCTGCAGAGCTCCATGCGCATGGGCGCCAAGGGCTGCAAGATCATGGTCGCCGGCCGTCTCGGCGGCGCCGAGATCGCGCGCACGGAACAGTATCAGGAAGGGTCGGTGCCGCTGCACACGCTGCGCGCCGATGTCGATTACGGCACGGCGGAAGCGAAAACCGCCTACGGGATCATCGGCATCAAGGCCTGGGTGTTCAAAGGCGAGATCATGGAGCACGACCCCATGGCCTCCGAACGCCGCGCGGAAAACACCGGGGAAGCCCGCGGACGTCAGGAGCGCGATCGCCGCGCCACTGCGTCGGCCGCGGCGAAGAGCTGAGGGCGGCGGAGCGATGCTGCAACCGAAACGCACCAAATTCCGGAAGGCGCACAAGGGGCGCATTCACGGACTGGCCAAGGGCGGGGCGCTGCTCAACTTCGGCGCCTTCGGCCTCAAGGCCATGGAGCCGGAGCGGGTGACCGCGCGCCAAATCGAAGCCACGCGCCGCGCCATCACGCGCGCCATGAAGCGCGCCGGCCGCGTCTGGATCCGGGTGTTCCCGGACGTGCCGGTGTCGAAAAAGCCGACCGAGGTCCGGATGGGCAAAGGCAAGGGGTCGCCGGAGTTCTGGGTGGCCCGGGTCAAGCCTGGCCGGATCATGTTTGAAATCGACGGCGTGCCGGAAGACGTGGCGCGCGAGGCCTTGTCGCTGGGCGCGGCGAAGCTGCCGATCAAGACCAAGATCGTCACCCGCGCCATGCAGGGCGAGTGACGGAACGAGGACGAGTGAGATGAAGGTCGCCGACGCGCGCGCAATGACTCCGGACCAGCTGCAGGACGAGCTCCTGAAGCTGAAGAAGGAACAATTCAACCTGCGCTTTCAGCAGGCCACGGGTCAGCTGGAGAAAACGCACCGGCTGCGCGTCGTGCGCCGCTCGATCGCTCAAATCAGAACCGTGATGCGCGCCAAGGCGCGCGCCACGGTCGCCGAATAGGAGGGCGCGATGCCGAAACGAGTGATGAATGGCGTCGTGGTGAGCGACAAGGGCGAAAAGACGGTCGTGGTCCGCGTGGAGCGCACGTTTCTCCACCCGGTCATGAGGAAGACCGTCCGCCGCTCGAAGAAGTTCCACGCCCACGACGAAGCCAACGCCCACAAGGTCGGCGATCAAGTCAGCATTCAGGAATGCGCGCCGAAATCGAAACTCAAGCGCTGGGAGGTGGTCGCGTAGGTCCGAGACGTTCGTCTCAGGAAACCGCGGGATCTTAAGGAGCAACCCATGATCCAGATGCAATCAAATCTGGAAGTCGCCGACAATTCCGGCGCACGCCGTGTCCAGTGCATCAAGGTGCTGGGCGGCGCCAAGCGGCGCTACGCCCACGTCGGCGACGTCATCGTCGTTTCCGTGAAGGAAGCGATCCCGCGCGGCCGCGTGAAGAAGGGCGAGGTCCGCAAGGCGGTCGTCGTGCGCACGTCGAAAGACATCAAGCGCCGCGACGGCTCGGTGATCCGCTTCGACTCCAACGCCGCGGTCTTGATCAACAATCAGAACGAGCCGATCGGCACGCGGATTTTCGGCCCTGTGCCGCGCGAACTGCGGGCCAAGAGCCACATGAAGATCATCTCGCTCGCGCCGGAGGTGTTGTGATGGCGGCGAAAATCAAAAAGGGCGACCGCGTCGTCGTTCTCGCCGGCAAGGACAAGGGCGTGACCGGCGAAGTGCTGAAGGTGATCCCGAAAGACACCCGCGCGATCGTGCAGGGCGTGAACATGATCAAGCGTCACACCAAGGCGACCCAGTTCGAAAAAGGCGGGATCAAGGAAAAAGAGGCCGCGATCCATCTTTCCAACCTCGCGCACGCCGACCCCAAGGACGGCAAGCCGACGCGCGTCGGGTTCAAGACCCTCGACGGCGGAAAGAAAGTTCGCGTGGCCAAGCGATCAGGCGAGGTGATCGATGTCTGAGGCCGCCACTTATATGCCGCGGATGAAGGGCAAGTACCGGAGCGAGATCCGGGCGAGCCTGATGGAGAAGTTCGGCTACACGAACGAAATGCAAATTCCGCGGCTCGACAAGATCGTGCTCAACATGGGCGTCGGCGAAGCCACCCAGGACACCAAGAAGGTGCAAGCGGCGGTGCGCGACCTCGCCTTGATCGCCGGCCAGAAGCCGACGACGACGCGGGCGCGCAAATCGATCGCCGGGTTCAAGCTGCGCGAGGACATGGTCATCGGGGCCAAGGTCACGCTGCGCAAGGACCGGATGTACGACTTTTTGGACCGGTTGGTGACGATCGCTCTGCCCCGGGTGAAGGACTTCCGCGGACTGAACGGCAAGTCGTTCGACGGCCGCGGCAACTACGCCATGGGCATCAAGGAGCACATCGTCTTTCCCGAGATCGACTACGACCAAATCGATCAGATCTGGGGCATGGACGTGATTGTTTGCACCACCGCAAATACGGATGAAGAAGCCAAGGCTCTGCTGGCCGAGTTCGATTTTCCATTCCGGAACTGAGAACTGACGCAGCGGAGTTGGGCGCGCCGAGCTCGGTCGGCCGCCGCACGAGGAGAGGACCCGAATGGCTAAGAAGAGCGCCATCGAACGCAACGACAAGCGTCAGAGAATGGCGAAGCGATATGCGGCCAAACGCGAAACGCTGAAAGCGATCGCGCGCGACCAGGAGCGCCCGATCGAAGAGCGCTTCGAGGCCCAGTTGAAGCTGTCGGAGTTGCCGCGCAACTCCGCGCCGACACGTTACCGCAACCGGTGCGGAATCACCGGCCGTCCGCGCGGTTTCTACCGCAAGCTGCGGATGAGCCGGATCGCGCTGCGGGACTTCGCCAGCCAGGGACTCGTCCCCGGCATGGTCAAGTCGAGCTGGTAGGGGGAGAGCAAGATGTCGATCAACGATCCCCTCGGCGACATGCTGACCCGCATTCGCAACTCGCTGATACGCGGGCGGTCGAAGGTGGTGACGCCGGCGTCGAAGCTGCGCGGCCGCGTGCTCGACGTGCTCAAGGGCGAAGGCTTCATCCGCGACTACGCGGAAGTGGAGCACCCGTCGGGCCGCCGCGAGTACGAAATCGAACTCAAGTACTACGAAGGCGAACCGGTGATCTCGGAGATCAAGCGAGTCTCCACGCCGGGCCGCCGTGTCTATTCGTCGGTGACGGATTTGCCGCGCGTGCAGAACGGTCTCGGCATCGCGATTCTGTCGACGTCGAAGGGCGTCATGTCGGATCACGCGGCGCGCGAGAACAACGTCGGCGGCGAAATCCTCTGCAAGGTGAGTTAGCGATGTCGCGGATCGGAAAACTCCCAATCCCGGTGCCGTCCGGCGTCACGGCGACGGTCAACGGGCGGAACGTGAAGATCAAGGGCCCCAAGGGGGAGCTTGAGCTGACGCTCGTCGACGCGGTCAGCGTCAAGTTCGAAGACGGCGAGATCACGCTGACGCCGAACGGCGACGACAAGACGTCGCGGTCGATGTGGGGGATGCAGCGCACGCTGGTCGCCAACATGGTGCACGGCGTCACCGAAGGCTTCGAGAAGAACCTTGAACTCGTCGGCGTCGGCTATCGGGCGCAGATGCAGGGCACGGCGCTGAAGCTGCAGCTCGGCTTCAGCCACGACGTGGTCTATGAGCCGCCCGCGGGCGTGAAGCTGGAAGCGCTGAAGCCGACGGAGATCAAGGTCTCCGGGGTCGACAAGCAGGCGGTCGGACAAGCCGCGGCGGAAATCCGCAAGTACCGTCCGCCGGAGCCCTACAAGGGCAAAGGGATCAAATTCGCCGGCGAGCACATCC
>JAJFFL010000213.1 GCA_021776705.1 Alphaproteobacteria bacterium | reverse complement strand
GATCAACGACGCGTTCGACCTGATGCACCGGGGAGAGAGCATCCGCAGCGTGGTGGTGTATTAGAATTGGAACGTCGATGCTGCTCGGCGGCCGGAACGCCGGAACCGATCGATGACGGGCGGCGCGGCTAGGCGGCGACTGAGTTGGCCACGGCGTACAGCGAAGCCGCCAAGAGCACGAGCCACGTGCCCATCGCGCCGATTCCCCTGCCGACTTTTCGCCACAGCGGACAGTCTCCTTCGGACAAGCTGACGGCGTGGATCAGCCGCGCGCTCACGAGCCCCGCGCCGAGCGCATGAAGACTCCACGACGTCGCGCCGGAGGCCTCCAGCAGAGCCATCAAGACGAGCACGACAGGCACGTACTCGACAAAGTTCCCGAAAACGCGAATCCGCGTTGCGAGGATGTGATCGCCGCCGTCACCCCAGGGGATGTTCATGCGGCCGCGCCTAAGCGGCACGCGAATCGACAAGATCGCCATCAACACGCCGAGAACGCCCGCATAAAGCAATGTTGTTTGAAACATACGCGCACACCCCTCGCGCGAACGCCGCGGATCGGACCCGCAGCCTCAATTTCTTTAATATGTTAAGTATCATATTTAATGACTTGGTCAAGCTTCGATACGAACCTCGGGCGTGCGCTCGCTTCGCTTTTCGGCACGGCTCTCACCGCGGGCGGGAACGGGCGCAGTGCGCGCTGAAAAGGGCTCGGAGGACCCGACAATGCCGCTGAGCAAGGCGCACAAAGCTCGAACGCGGGCGCAGATTGTCGCGGCGGCGGGGACGCTCTTTCGGCGCCACGGATACGAAGGCGTCAGCGTAAACGCCATCATGGCGGAAGCCGGCCTGACGCGCGGCGGCTTCTATGCGCATTTCGCATCCAAAGAGGAACTGTTCGCGACGGTCTTGCGGGAGAGCCACGACCTCGTTCGTCGCCTCGCTGAACGCAAACACACCACCCCCGAGGCGCTGGCGCAAAGCTGCGCCGACGTCATGAACGCCTATCTCGATCCGCTCAATTTCGAAAAAGTGGCTCCCAACTGCACCATGTCGGCGCTCAACGCCGACGCCGCCCGTTCGAGCTCGGAAGCGCGGACAGGCTTCACGCGCGCCATCAGTCGACTCCATGACGAGATCGCGCGCGGAATGCCGCCAAGCGGCGAAAAACAATTCAACGACCGAGCGCTGGTCTCCGTTTCCCTCGCCGTCGGAGCGCTCTCCCTCGCGCGTTCTTCAAGCGATCAAGAACTTGCCATCGCGCTTTTGACCGCGGCGCAGAACCAGGTCCGCGAGTGGTGCGAAGACCGCGATTCACGATCGCCCTGAGAGCGCCGTCGCCGGCGCGTCCGAAGCCGGGCGCCTGTTTGACATGGGCGGCACGGCTTTCGACGTCATGTCGACCCGGCTTGTCGCCGCGACAGTTCGGGCGCCAGGCGCAAAGCCGGAAATCGGCGCGCCGACGGGTGTTCAACCCGGCGCGCGCCGGCCGTTTGCGACGAGCGCTGAGCGCGCCGGCGCCGAAGCGCCTTGTTCTCCCGCCAACGTCGCTCCGCCACACAGGGCAGGGGAGGAATCGCCATGCGCGCGCTCATCGTTTCTTTGATCGGCTCGATCGCCGTCGCCTGCGCGGCCGCCGCGCAGGACGCGCCGGCGGCCGGCGACCTCGCGGCGATCCGCGCCACCATCGAGGCCTACGCCGAGGGCTACCGCCGCGGCGACCGGGACCTCCAGGAACGCGCGTTCGACGCCGAACGCGGGCACTTCAAGTCGATCGTCAAGGTCGACGACGGTCCCGACCGTGTCCGCGTCACGCCGATCCCGGAGTGGATCGACAAGGTGACGAACCGGGAAAACCCAGAGCCGCTCGACGTCGAGGTTCGCATCTTGTCGATCACGACCGTCAACGAGCACATCGCCAACGTGTTCCTCGACTTCAACGACTCGCTGTTCGACATGATGCTCGTCGCCAAGATCGACGGCGAATGGCGGATCCTCAACAAGATCTCGATCTACCAGGATCCCGACGCGCGTTGAACGCGCGGAACGCGATCAGACCGCGGGCGACGGCTCCGCCGCCGCCGGAGGCGCCGCCGCGTCCGCCCCGCCGGGGTACGCCGTCATGTGGCCCGCCACAGTCTCGATCACCTCGCGGTCGGCGAAATAGCCGTTGTGGTAGAACGCGTTGTTGAGCGTGTTCCACAGCGCGTCCGGGTCGGCCGGCGTCTGCCGGTCGGGGTCGTGGCGAATGACGGTGTCGTAGAACTGCTTCATCGCCGCACCGGCGTCATCGGGATCGACGTCGCCGAGATTTTCGCGGTCGATCACCGTCTCGGCGGCGTTGTCGGTGAGGTTCGGCGCCGGCGTGACGCCGATCAGGCGGTAGCGCGAATCTTCGCCCAAGGCCCCCGACGTCAAGCCGCCGCGGATCGACGCGTTCGCCATGTGGGCGGCGAGAAACTGCGGCCCGGCGCGAGTCACGGCGAGGCCGAGCAGGAACATCGTCGTGAAGTAGACGATCGCCAGCGGCACCGCGAGACCGCCGGCGATCAACACCGACACCGTATGGCCGAGCGAGCCGAGTTCCGGCAGCGCGTCGCCGCTGTTGGGCGACCAGTTCTGCAGCGCCCAGTCGCGCACCCGCCCGTAGGTGAAAAACGTCAGCGGCACGGCGGCCAGGGCGGCCATCGTCGTCATCATCCGGTCGAGCGATCGGCGCATCGACTTGGCGGTGATGAAGGTCGGCTTGAGTTCGTTGACGCGCAACAGCAAGCCGATGGCTTCGTCGCGGGTCGCCCAGATCACCCGCCAGCGCGCGCCCTCGGCGTCGAACCATTTCTTCAGTCGCTTGTCCTCGCGCATCACCCGCACGGCGTTGCGCAGCACCGCGACTCCCGGCCAAGCGAACACCGCGGCGAGGCCGAACATGATTGAAATCCACGCGACGCCGATGTCGGCCCGCGCCGTCGCGTCGAGCAACAAGGCGACGCCGAGAACCGCCGAAGCGACGGCGGCGGCGAGCAGGACGAGCGCCAGCATGAGGCGGTAGAGCGCGAACGAGAACGACTGGCGGCGCAGCTTGCGCGCGAAGTACGGCGTGCCGAGCGTCGTCACCGCGCCCAGCATCTTCGGCGCCCGGCCCTTGCGCGTGAACTGGTTGAACGCCTCGACCACGACGTTGCCGCCGTGGCTGTGGGCGAGAAGGTGGTAGGGGCGGCGGGTCTTGTCGAGGCGCGCCATGATTTTGGCCAGCGCCTTGCCGGCGTCGAGGCGTTCGTCGTCGGAGTTCTCACCCGACCAGTGGAACGGAGTCACGACGCAAGGCGCGCCGCCGGCGGCCGCCGCCGCGCGTTCGACGTCGCCGAGAAAGGTCGAGCCCCGCTGCCACCAGCGCGCCCCGTCGCTGACCGCGTCGGCGTCGTTGGTGCCGTGCACCGTGATCAGCACCGGGCGGCGCTCGCCGAGCGCTTGCGCGCACGACGATTTGTTGAGCGAGCGGCATTTGCCGCGGCCGACATCTGAGTTGGACATGATCGCGTCTCCCCGGCGGGCATTAACCGCGCTCCGCGCCGGGGGAGCAAGCCTGAGTCGCCACGTCAGTTGTTTTCAACCGTCGGTTCGGCCGCGTCGCCGGAGCCCTTGACGACGGCGAGGGGCGTCGCCGCGGGCTGCGTGAAGGTCAGCAAATTGCCGTCCGGGTCGCTGAGCGTGAACCCGCGCATGCCGGCACGCTGGCGGCCCAGGGGACTCAAGAACATCACGTTGCGCACCGAGTAGCGTTCGTAGAGCCGGTCGACGTCGCGGCTGCCGCCGCGGGAAATGATCGCCCGGCTCGGGTGCGGGTCCTCGACCTCGATCAGGCCGACGAGCTGTCCCTCGAACGCGACGCACGCCGCGAGGTCGCGGACCCATTGGATCTCGAAATCCAACACGTCGCGGAACCATTTCGTCGAAACGTCAAGATCCTCGGTCTCCAGCAAAGGAGACACGCTGTCAAAGTCGCGACGCATCCCCGTTGCCTCGCTGCGGAAAACGCGTTCACGGCCGCCCGAAACGCCGCCGACCGCAAATCTTGCCAATCTGTCTGAAACAAGTGTGATGATGGCCCCGAACTTGGGCCAATCAACTTTCGGAGAGGAGTCTGTACAGTGACCGCACGGATCGCCGCGCAACCGACGGACGGGCCCATGCATCTTGTTGAAAGCCATGCCTGCTTCGGCGGCGTGCAGGGCGTCTACGAACACGACTCCGCGGCCTGCGCCGGGCCGATGCGCTTCGCCGCGTTCACGCCGCCGGGAAAAGGGCCGTTTCCGGTCGTGTGGTGGCTGTCGGGCCTGACCTGCACGGCGATGAACTTCACCGAGAAGGCCGGCGCCCAGCGCGCCGCCGCAGACCTCGGGCTGCTCATCGTCGCCCCCGACACCAGCCCGCGCGGCGAGGCCGTCGCCGACGACGACGCCTACGACCTCGGCCAGGGCGCGGGATTCTACGTCGACGCCACGCAGGCGCCGTGGGCGGCGCACTTTCAGATGTTCACCTACGTCGCATCCGAGCTGCCGTCGCTGATCGCGTCCGCGTTCGCGGCCGACATGACACGCCAAGCGATTTCCGGTCATTCGATGGGCGGGCACGGGGCACTGGTGCAGCACTTTCGCAACCCCGGCCGCTTTCGCTCGGTGTCGGCGTTCGCGCCGATCGTCGCCCCGTCGCGCGTTCCGTGGGGCGAAAAAGCGTTGACGGCCTACCTCGGCGACGACCGCGCCGCCTGGGCCGGCTACGACGCCACGCGGCTGGTCGCCGACCACGCCTCCGACGTCGACATCCTGATCGACCAGGGCGAAGCCGACC
>JAJFFL010000212.1 GCA_021776705.1 Alphaproteobacteria bacterium | reverse complement strand
TGTTCGCCGCCGCGATCCGCAACCCGTGCGGCCCGCTCTCCACGAGCGCGAACGGATTCGGATCAGCTTGCGGCGCGGCGAACCGCGCCGCGCCGGTCCGGCGCGCCCGCCGCAGCCGGTCGATCGGCCACATCGGGAGCCAGACGCAAAGCACCCGTCGCGTCATCGAACTCCACCTTCCATTCGCCCAGGGTTCCGCCCTTGGCGCGGACGAGCGCCAGCCGCCAGCGCGGCGCGCCGGGGGCCGCGGGATCGAAGCGATCCGCCCGGCTCGGCGCGGCGGCGATCCGCCAGCGGGTGCGCGCCGCCGTCGCTTCGGCCCGGCCCGGCCCGCTGATCAAGAGGCACGGGGTTTTGCTCGCCGCCGCCGCGAGCGCGAGCCGGCGCGTGGCGGTGAAGCCGGGCGCGGCGACGTGCCCGACGGCCGCGTCCACGGCGCCGGAGCGCAAAGCCTCCTCCAGCGCCCAGAGGACCTCCGCGCCGGCGCCCGCTTCGACCCGCACGAGCGCCGCCGGGTCGAGGCCGAGGCGGGCGAGGCCGGCCCCGTACGGCCGGCCGCGTTCGTGCGCCGCCGCGCGCGTCTGCGCCCAGACGATTCCGCCGCGCGGCCGCGCGGCGGCGCGCGCGGCGCGGCCGGCGAGAACCGCGGCGAAGCCGAACGCGGCGGGCAGATCCGCAGCGGTGTCGGGAACCAGTTCGTGCACGGCGTTCGCCTCGAGCCCGCCGCGCGGCAACGCGCGGTCGATTGCGGGCGCGCCCAACCGCCAAAGCGGCGGCGGCGCGGATCCCGGCGGCCCGGCCGTGCCGCGTTCGATGGCGGCGATCTGGCCGCGCAGGCGGGCGAGTTGATGCAGGTGCGCGGTGTTGGTCATCGCAGATGTCTCCGCGATGTTCTCTATATGTTCCAACTCAAAGTTTCAACACCCGGGACGCAGCGCCGCCCGTTCCCGGAAGACGCGGCCGCTGACGCCGCTACATTGAACGACGTTCAAAACCCGTCGAGGGAGACGACGATGACCCGCCAAAGTTTCAGCCTGTTCGACGGCTGCCCCTGCGCCGTGATGGCGTTGGCGCTGTTCGTCGCGGCCGCGGCCGGCGAATTCGCCCTCTACGCCGCGACCTGAAGCCGATGCGCCCGAAACCGGGCCGACTCGCGCCTCAGCCGGCCGGCGACCAGCGCAATTCGTACGCCGCGTCGCGCGGCACGGGCGCGAACCCGTAGCCGGCGAAAAACTCGAGCGTGCGCGCCTTGCCGCCGCCGAGATCGATGTCCGCCTCGCCGACCCGCACCAGGCGTTCGAAGTCGCCGCGGATGCGTTCCAATTCGCCTTCGCGTTCGTTGACGATCAGCACCGGTCCGGCGTCGTCCGTGGTCAACGGCGCCCGCGCTTCGGCATGACTCTTGGCGTCGGCGTAGCGCAGCCACATCCGCAACGGCAGCGGGTCCTCGCGGCCGTAGTACTCCAGGCCATGAAACAACAGCCGATTGTCGACCGCGACGATGGCGTAGACGTCCCCGTCGTGGCCGCGCTCGTAAGCGGCGCGCACCGCGTGCGCCGTGTCGTCCCAACTGCGGGTGCGCTTGAACGCGTTCGCCGCGCCGATCGAGTCGGCGAACGTGGGCGCGAGGCCGGCGGCCGCGAACACCGCCCCGAACCCCACGTGCATGGCGACGGCGACGGCGAGCCAGCGCGAGCTCAGACGCACGCCGCCGAGGCGGGGCAGGGCCAGCCGCCGGCCTTCGGACGCCCAGAACGCCACCAGGACGCACGACGCCGGGTACATGCAGGCGGCCCAGTTGGCGTTGGCGCGGTTGATGAAGGCCTGGGCGCTGACGACCACGAACGCGGGCAGCACGAACGCGATCAAAAACCGCGCCTTCGCGCGCGCCTCGGGGTCGAGCCGCGGCCAGCCGAACACCGCCGCCAGCAGCATCACCAGAGTCAAAGGCCCGAAGACGCCGAACTGCGCGCCCCAGAATTCGAGCAGCTTCATCGGCCGAAAGTTCGGTCCCGACCAGTTGGCGTTCGCCGCCGTGTGCGACACGGTCTGAAATTCGTGCGCCGCGTTCCACGCCAGGTTCGGCGACAGCAGGGCGACGGCGATCACCGCCGCCAGCGCGCCGGGCAGGCTGAAAATGCGGCGGCGAACGGCGGGGTCCAGCGCGACCAAGATCGCGAGGCCGACGACGAAATAGATCGTCGCGTACTTGGCGAGGAAGCCGACGCCGATCCCGACGCCCAACGCCGCCGCCCAGCCCCAACCGCCGCGGTCGACGAATCGGCGCAGCGCCAGAAGCGCGAAGCTCCACACCGGGAGCAGCAGCGCGTCGGTCGAGATCACCGCCGACGAAAGCCAGATGCCCGGCATGACGATGTAGACGGCGCCGGACCAGAATCCGATCCGCGGGCCGAACATGTCGCGGCCGAGAAGTCCGAGGCAGACGGCGCCGAAGGCGTGGGTGAACGGGGCGGCGAGGCGGACGGCGGCTTCGCCGTCGCCGAACAGCCCGGTGGTGGCGGCGATCGCCCAAGCGATCAGCGGCGGCTTGGAGAAGTAGCCCCAGGCGAATTCATGCGACCAGTTCCAGTACTGCGCCTCGTCGCCGTGCAGCTGCACCGGCGAAAGAACGAGCCCAAGCACGCGGGCCGCCGTCAACGCGGCGACGCCCACCCAGAGGGCGCGCTGGAACCGCACCGCGTGAAGCTCTTCCGGACCGGTCATTCTTCCCCCGTGCGCGGGAACTAGCACGCCGTTCGGCAAAGGCCAAAACGCCTTGATCGAGCCGCCGAAACGACCGCGGCGGGCCGGCCCGGAAAAGTCGCGGAATCAAGCGCAAATAACTGTTGTCGCCAAAAGCGGATTCTGACATACCGCGCGCTTCAAATCGCGCCGCCCGAATCGGTCGGGGGCGTACTGGCGGAGGACGGTCCATGACCGATGCACTTCTCCGCTGCGTGCCGGAAGACGGCGAGGCGGAACTCGAACAGGGTTTCGCCGCGTCGGACCACTTGTCGGGCGCGGCGGTAAACTCGAACGAAGACAACCGCACGGATTACTTTGTCACTCGCGACGGGCTGACTTTCGCCGGCACTCACTTGATCGTCGATCTGTGGGACGCCCGGCGTTTGGACGACCCGGACCACATTGAAGCCGAACTGGTTCGCGCCGCGCGCAAAGCCGGCGCGACCGTGCTGTCGACGGACTTCCACCACTTTCAGCCCAACGGCGGCGTCTCGGGCGTCGTGGTTCTGGCGGAAAGCCACATCTCGATTCACACATGGCCGGAGCGCAGCTTCGCCGCCGTGGACGTGTTCATGTGCGGCGAATGCCGTCCGATCGACACGGTCGAGGTGTTGCGCGAAGCTTTTCGTCCAGGCCGGGTCGGCTTGCACGAGATCCGCCGCGGCGTCGTCGACGCCTAGGCGCGACGCGGCGGGAAAAGTCGAGGGGCGGCCCCCGGGCCGCCCTTTTCTTTCTCGTCCGCCGTGCTAGAGGCCGCGTGCGATGTCGAGCTTGCGCGTCCCTCATGAGACCGAACCGGTCGCCGCCCTGTGGTCGGCGTGGCCGCACCATGCCGACTGGGGCGACGCGCTCGGCGCGGCCCGCGGCGAGACCGCGGCTTTGATGGCGGCGTGCGCCGACGCCGGCGCGCCGGCGCGCTTGCTGGCGCGGACCGAGGACAGCGACGACGTCGCCGACGTGTTGGGCGACCGCGTCGCGATCGACCAATTGATCTTCGGCGACACCTGGCTGCGCGACACCGGCCCGGTTTGGGCGATCGACGCCGACGGCCCCGTCGCCGTGCGGTTTCGGTTCAACGGCTGGGGCGGCAAGTACATCTACCCTGGCGACGCCCATGTAGCGCCCGGTCTCGCCGGCGTCATGGACGCGCCGCTGCGCGAGGCGGATCTGGTCGCCGAAGGCGGCGGGCTGGAGCACGACGGGCAGGGAACGCTGATCACGACGCGTCAGAATTTGCTCAACCGCAATCGCAACCCGGGACTCGCGGCGGCCGACGTCGAGCGCACTCTGGCGCACGCCCTCGGCGCCGAACGGGTGATCTGGCTCGACGAAGGCCTCGTCAACGACCACACCGACGGTCACGTCGACAACCTCGTCCGGTTCGCGCGGCCCGGTCTTGTGGTGTGCCAGGCGCCGGCGGGACCGGACGATCCCAACGCCGCGGTGCTGGACCAAATCGCGCGCGTCCTCGACCGCGCCGTCGACGCCCAGGGCCGCCGTTTCGATGTCGCGCGCGTTGCGTCGCCGGGGTTCGTCGCCGACCGGGATGGGCGGCCGCTGCCGGCGTCGCACATGAATTTCGTGTTCGCCGGCGACGCCGTCCTGGTCCCGACCTACGGCGCGCCGACGACGGAGCGCGCGGTCGCGGCGTTGCAAGATTTGTTTCCCGACTGCAAGGTCGCCGGCCTCAGCGGGCGCGGCCTGCTGGCGGAAGGCGGAGCCTTCCACTGCGTCACCAACGCGGCGCCGGGACCGGAGGTGAGCCTGTGACCGCCACGATCACGATCGCCGTGCTGCAGGCCGGCTTCGGCGACGACGTCGACGCCAACATCGCCAAAGTCGCCGAACTGGCGCGCGCCGCGGCGGCGCAGGGCGCCCAGGTGGTGGTGCCGCCGGAGCTCTTTCAGGGACCGTACTTCTGCAAGACTCAGAATGAAGATCGCTTCGCCGACGCCCATCCGGCGCTCGAGCACCCCTGCGTCACGGGCCTGCGGCCGGTCGCCGCCGAACTCGGGGTTGCGATCCCGGTGTCGATCTTCGAACGCGACGGGCCGCGGTACTACAACTCCGTGGTCATGCTCGACGCTGACGGGGCGCCGCTCGGCGTCTACCGCAAAAGCCACATTCCCGACGGGCCGGGCTACCAGGAGAAGTTCTATTTCCGCCCCGGCGACACCGGTTTCAAGGTTTGGGAGACCGCGCACGGCCGCGTCGGCGTCGGGATCTGCTGGGACCAATGGTTCCCGGAAGCGGCCCGCGCCATGGTGATGATGGGCGC
>JAJFFL010000211.1 GCA_021776705.1 Alphaproteobacteria bacterium | reverse complement strand
GGCGGGACGGTCGACCGGCGCGGCCTGGAGACGCTGCACGCCTCGGACTTTCGCGCTTACCTGGCGCGGCGCCGGCGCGGCGACGACGCCTTGTCGTCGCGCTCGCTGGCCCGGGCGCTGGCGGCGATCCGCGGATTCTTCCGCTACGCCGAGCGCCGCTGGGGCTTGAAGAACGACGAAATCGGCCTGGTGCAGGGCCCGCGGGTGCGCCGCACCGCGCCGCGGCCGGTGTCCGAGGACGCCGCCGCCGCCTTGCTCGACATGGCGGCCGACGACGACCAGGCGCAACCGTGGATCGCCAAGCGCGACGCGGCCGTGTTCGCCCTGCTCTACGGCTGCGGCTTGCGGATATCGGAAGCCCTCGCCGTCGCCGGACGCGATCTGCCTCTCAAGGACGCGCTGCGCGTCGTCGGCAAGGGCGGCAAGGAGCGCGTGGCGCCGGTGCTGCCGGTGGTCGCCGCGGCGGTGAACGCCTACGCCGCCGTCTGCCCCTTCGCCTTGCCCAAGGAGCAGCCGATCTTCCGCGGCGCGCGCGGCGGTCCTTTGGGGCCGCGCGCCATTCAAAAAGCGATGGAGAAGCTGCGGCTCTATCTCGGCTTGCCGGAAAGCGCGACGCCGCACGCCCTGCGCCACGCCTTCGCCACCCATCTTCTCGCCGGCGGCGCCGACCTGCGCGCGATCCAGGAACTCCTCGGCCACGCCGATTTGTCGACGACGCAGATCTACGCCGAAGTCGATGCGGCGCACCTGATGCGGGTTTACGACGCGGCGCATCCCAGAGCGTAGCCGCCTGAATCCTCACCGACTTGTAACTTCGGTCTCGCTTTTCCGCGTGCAAGAACAAGTTGTCGTTGAGCCCGGGAGAACGCCATGCGCGCGATCCTTGTTGCCGTTGCGTTCGTGGCCGCCGCGTGCGCGCACGACGCCGCCGAAGATCCGATTCGAGCCGCGACTTCGCCGGAGGTCGACGACCGCGTCGCTGTCGATATGACTCTCACACGAACCGTTGACGGCGCCTGGTTCGTCGACATCGAGACCGGCAAGCCCGTGGCGGCGTTGATGTTCGCGCGCAGCCGGGGCGACTATCGGCGCGACACTTGGCGGCCGCTTGGGGCGGTCGCCGTGACGCGCCGCGGCGTGCGCGACGCGCTCGAAGCCGAATCGCCGTTCACGCGCGCCGCCTTCGAAGTCACGCCGTTCAGCGGAATCCTCCAGAAGGACTACACGCCCTTCATCCCCTATTCGGATGGCGGCTGGTCGATCTACCCGGGCCAGTTCGAGGTCTACGCTTTCGACGATGCCGCGGAAATCGACGCGATTCCCGACGATCTCGGCGGCGTGTCCCTGCCCGGCACGCGCACGCGCTACCGCTTCGTCGACGCGCAAGGCGCGAGCTTTCTCGCCTTCGGCGAACGCACCGCCGACGAAATCGCGTTCGAAGAAAAGGACGCGTTCGTCTACCTCGGCGACGCGACGCCGATCGAAACCGAACACCTCGCCGCCATCGCCGACCCGTCCCTCCCCGCTTGGCTGCGCGAGTCCATCGCCGCCTACCTGCCGCGCCTGTTCGAATTTTACGCCGGCAGCTTCGCCTATGCGCCGCCTGGGCGGCCGATGGTGCTGATCGCGCCGCTGGACACCGACCGAAATGGCATCTCGCTCAAAGGCGGAACGCTGAAAGGCCAAATCGCGATGCAGCTGGGCGGATCGGCCCTCACAGACCCGGACCGACGCGACGACGCCGAGCGCCACGTGCGCGGCTTCCTCGCCCACGAAGCGGCGCACTTGTGGAACGCTGAAGGGTTTCAACCGAGCAACACGCACGCCTGGATCCACGAAGGCGGCGCCGAAGCGTTGGCTTTCGACGCCACAGCTCGGCTCGACCCGGCGGACGGCGCGGCGTTCGCGCGCGATCGCTACCAGTCGGCGCTTGACGCGTGCCAGGAGGCGCTGGCCGGCGGTTCGCTCGCCACCGCAACACGTCGCGGCGATTTTCGGGCGCACTACGATTGCGGCGCGATCGTCATGTTGGCCGCCGCGACCGCGTCGACCGACGGCGACGTGGCGGCGTTGTGGAACCGGCTCGCCGAACGCGCGCGGAACACCGAAGCGCTGTCCCCAGCCCTGTTCATGTTGACGCTGGCCGACCTCGGCGCCGATGCAGGCGCCGCCGCGGCCATCGACGCCTTCCTCCACGAGACCCACGCCGACCCGGCGGCGGCCGCGCGCTTCCTCTTCGACGCGACGGGCGTCGCGTACGCGGTGAACGGCGACGGCGGCGTGGAGCTGGCCGTCGACGGCGGCTGAAAGATCAGCCGCCCGGCGCCTCGGTCTTGCGCCATTGCACGTTGACGTAGCGCGGCCGCAGGATCAGCCCGGTGGGGGCGTAGATCGTGACCGTCGCCGCTATTCGCCGCTCTTCCGACCAGGCTTTCACGAATCCGCCGACGCCGAGCAAGCCGGCGGTCGCCGGATCAATTGTCCCGAGTCCGAGATCCGCCACCTCAAAGCCCGCCGCGGCGAGGCTTTCGGCGTAGTGGGCGGCGACCGCGTCCGGGTCGGCGTGGACGAGAAAGTCGAGCCCGCCGGCGGGCGGCTGTACCGGGCTCGGCTCCCAATGGGTGGCCGACAGGAAAATCGCGCCGGGCGGCGTCGTCAGCCAGTCCGGCCGCGGCGCGTTCGGGCCGTTGACCATCGTGCGCTGGACGCCGTCGGCTTCGAGGAAGACCACCGGCTGGGTGCCCAGGACCTTGGCCGCGGCCCACGGCGCATAGGGAAACGCCGCAAAGGCGGCGACGCCGGCGAGCGCCCCGAAGATCCATTTGCCTGGCGTCATCACGGCCTCCCCGATCGCCCTGATGTTCGCCCCCGTTCGGTTCCCAAACCTTCAAGAAATTGGGTAAGCGGCGAATGAACGGCCGCCGCGGCGCCAGCTGCCGGAATTTGAAATTTATAGTTTGAATCACAAACTACTCTGTGTTACCCAGGATCGGCTGCGCAACCAAGGAGACGCAATCCCGTGTCGATTCAATCCGACGTCGAATATGTGAAGTCGATCGCCGAATCGGGCCGATCGGCCCCGCTGTTGTCGGGACGGTTCTCGATCATCTGGGGCGGCCTGGCGGTCGTCGCCTTGATCGTCCACTGGGCGGTGCTCGCCGGCGTGCTTGACTGGCCGGAACCGGCGCTCGGGGGGCTGTGGGCCGCGTACGGAATCACCGGCACGATCTTGTCGTTCATCGCCGCCTCGCTCATGCGCCAAAAACCAGGCGGCGCCTCGGCCGGCAACGTCGCCTCGCGCACCGCCTGGACGACGGCCACGATCGTGATCTTCCTCTACGCGATCGCCATGACCATTCGAGTCGTCTATCAAGGGATCAACGGCGGCGATCCCGACACCCAATACTACGACACGATTCTGCCGCTCGCGTTCGCGGGCTACAGCCAGTCGTTCGCAATCACGGCGCGCCTGTCCGGAATCGCGTGGATCAAGCAGCTCGCCTATGTTTCGCTCGCCGCCGTTTTCATCTCGACGCTTCTGATCGGACGGCCGGAGCTCTACCTTTTCGCGGCGCTCGTGGTCTTGCTCGTCGCCGTCATTCCCGGCGTGATCATGTTGCGGGCCGAACCGCCGGCGAGCCGCTGACATGAGCGTCGAGGACTTCGACGCCGACAAGCTCGACGACGTCATCCATGGGCGCTTGCGGCTCGGGCTGATGGCGTACCTGGCCTCGGTTTCGCCAGCGACGTTCAACGAGCTGCGCGACAAGACCGGGGCGACCAACGGCAATCTGTCGACGCACCTGCGCAAGCTCGAGGACGCCGGCTACGTGTCACAGAAAAAAGACTTCGTGAACCGCCGCCCGCGCACCCGCGTCTTCCTCACCGCCGCCGGACGCGAGGCGTGGGTTGCGTACTTGGACCAGCTGAAGAGCCTGCTGGACGAGCAAGGCTAGCGGCGGCCGGCCGCCTCACTCCTCGAACGCGCCGCCGCGGCCGGCGCCTTTGACGAAGCGCGCCGCCCCCTCCGCCGCGCCGGCGGCCAGCGAATCGGCGCCGAGCCTGGCTTCGGCCCGCAACGCCTCCGCCGTCGGCAGGCCCCACTGCGCCAACGCCGACGCGCGGTCGTTGCGCAGGCAGGCCTGCGGAAACTTCGCGATCACGTGCGCCAATTCGATCGCCGCGGCCCGCGCCTCGCCCGCCGGGACCAAGCGGTTGGCGAGTCCCCAGGCGAAGGCTTCCGCGGCGCCCACGGCGCGGCCGGTGAGGATCATGTCGAGCGCCCGCGACTGGCCGATCAAGCGCGGCAGGCGCACCGTCCCGCCGTCCACCAGCGGCACGCCCCAGCGGCGGCAAAAAACGCCGAACACCGCCGTTTCCGACGCCACCCGCAAGTCGCACATCAGCGCGAGCTCCAGCCCGCCGGCGACGGCGTGGCCCTCGACCGCCGCGATCGCCGGCTTCGACAGAGCCCTTCGCGTCGGGCCGAGCGGCCCGTCTTCGGCGTCCGGATCATAGGTCCAGCCGCCGGCGGCCACGGCCTTGAGATCGGCGCCGGCGCAGAACTGGCCGCCCGCGCCGGTCAGCACCAGGACGGCCGCGTTGGCGTCGCCGTCGAACGCGGAGAACGCCGCCTTGAGATCCGCCGCCGTCGCCGGATCGACGGCGTTGCGGGCCGCCGGCCGGTCGAGCGTGACGATGCAAACGGTGCCGTCGGTGTCGACTCGCACGGTCATGGCCGCTCCTTCACCCAGCGCACGACATTCGGCTCGTCGGTCGCCGCCGGCCCGGCGAATCCCGCCTTCTCGAGCACCCGGCGCGAGGCCGCGCCGTCCTCGCCGGCGAGGGTCAGGGCGACGACGCGCACGACGCGCCGGTCGCCGAGGGCCCACAGCGTCAGGCCGTGCGCGGCTTCGGTGGCGTAGCCTCGACCTTGCGCGTCCGGCAAAAGCGAATAGCCGACCTCGGCCTCGCCGGCGTCGTTCGGCGGGCCGGTGAAGCCGCCGATGCCGACCAGACGACCGAGTCCGTGGCCGGGTCCGGGGTCGATCAGCGCCCAGGCGTGCCATCCCGCCGTCTCCGGCGCCTCGGCCAGCTTGTCGCGGGTCCAGACCATGGTCTCGCGGTTGTTCAACGGCGGCGGCCAGGCGGCGCACGGCGCGACCCCGAGGGCGGCGAAGAACCCCGGCCGGTCGTCAAGCTGCATGTCGGCGATCGCGAGCGTGAACGGAGTCAGGCGCAGGCGCGCGGTGGCGATGTCGCGGGTCACGCGAGGAGATCCGAACCGGCCCGCCGGCGCCGAGTCACGCGCGCGCCCTCACATCTGCATCGTCCAGCCTTCGACGCCCATGGCCGCTTGGCGCAGCGCTTCGGTCATCGTCGGATGGGCGTGGCTGGTGCGGGCGATGTCTTCGGAGGCGGCGCCGAACTCCATCGCCAACGCCGCTTCGGCGATCATTTCGCCGACCCCTGTTCCGACCATGTGGACGCCGAGGATTTCGTCGGTTTCGGCGTGGGCGAGGACCTTCACCAGGCCGTCGGTCTCGTGGTTGGTGCGGGCGCGCGAATTGGCGGAGAACGGGAACTTGCCGACTTTGTAGGGCGTTCCAGCCTCCTTCAGCGCCTCCTCGGTCTTGCCGACCCAGGCGACCTCGGGATCGGTGTAGACGACGCCGGGCACGAGGTCCCAGTTCACGTGGCCGGCCTTGCCGGCGATCAGTTCGGCCACGGCGACGCCGTCGTCTTCCGCCTTGTGCGCCAGCATCGGGCCGGCGACGCAGTCGCCGAGCGCCCAGACGCCGTCGACGCCGGTCTTGAAATGATCGGTCTCGATCACGCCGCGGTTCGAGACGGCCACCCCCGCCTCCTTCAGGCCGAGGCCCTCAGTGAACGGCCGTCGGCCGATGGCGACGAGCACGACGTCGGCGTCGAGCGTCTCCGCGTCGCCGCCCTTGGCGGGCTCGACGGACACCTTGAGCTTGGTCTTGAGCTTCTCCACCCCGGTGACCTTCGCGCCGAGCTTGAAGGCGACGCCCTGCTTGGCGAGGATTTTCTGGAACGCTTTGGCGATCTCAAGATCGACGCCGGGCGTGATGCGGTCGAGGAATTCGACGACCGTGACCTCGGCCCCGAGCCGGCGCCAGACGGAGCCGAGCTCGAGCCCGATGATGCCGGCGCCGATCACGACCAGCTTGTTGGGGACTTTCGCCAGCGACAAGGCGCCGGTGGACGAGACGATCCGTTCTTCGTCGATCTCCACGTTCGGCAGCGGCGTCACCTCCGAGCCGGTGGCGATGACGATGTTCTTTGTCGTCAGCGTCGTCTCGCCGTCCGGCCCATCGACCACGACCACGCCGGCGCCGGCGATTCGTCCCGTCCCCTTGATTCGAACGACCTTGTTTTTCTTGAGCAGGAATTCGACGCCTTTGGTCAGGCCGTCGACGGTTTCGTCCTTCTGCTTCAACATCGCCGGCAGATCGAGCTTCAGCCCCTCGACTTTGATGCCGAGGCGGGCGAAGTCCGTTCCCGCTTGCTCGTAGAGTTCCGACGCGTGCAGCAGCGCCTTCGACGGAATGCAGCCGACGTTGAGGCACGTGCCGCCGAGTTTTGTGTGCTTTTCGACGCAGGCGACCTTGAGGCCGAGCTGGCCGGCGCGGATGGCGCAATTGTAGCCGCCGGGGCCGCCCCCGATGATGACGACGTCGTAGGTCTCGGACATGGATGTCTCGTGAAACGCGAAGCTGAGTCGCCGCGCAGGTTAGAACCGCGCGGGCTCAGGTCAACACGGCGGCGAGCCGAACATGAAAAGAGCGCCGCGAAACGGTCGCGGCGCTCCCTCATTTTCTGCGCTGGGCGGTCAGCCCTGCCGGTCGCGGTCGTCGTCGTCGGACGGCGCGGGCCCCGGGCCTTCGCCGTCGTGGCGGGGCTCCTCCTGCGGCGCCGGCTCGGGCATCGGTTCGTCGCGGACCGGCTCCGGCGCGGGTTCGGGCGTCGGCTCGGCGACCGGTTCCGGCGCGGGAGCCGGCTCCGGGCGCGCCGGTGGCGGCGCTTCGGCGGCCGGCGCGGGCCGCGGCGCCGCCGCGGCGGCGGCGGCGACCGGCGGCGCATAGCCGTCGTCGCCGGTTGAAAATTGAGCGATCACGGCGAACAGGAACGCCGCGCCGACAATCCCGATGCGCAGCTGATCGACCGGCGTCTGATAGCCGATCGCCCCGTCTCCCATGTACATGTCGACGCCGAGGAACACGCCAGCGGCGAGCAAGAACGACAACCACAGCAGCACCGCCGACAGGCGCGCCTTGAAAATCAGCAGCAGTCCGCCGAGAGCCCCGAGGCCGGCCGCCGCCGCCCACAGGGCGTCGCGCCACATTAGGGCTTCGACGTCGCCCAACACGACGGCGCCGACCGCCTCCGCCCAGGAGGCGGGAATGAACCCGGGAAGCGCCGGCGCCGCGCCGCCGCTGAACACGAGATAGGCCCCGTAAGCCATGGATCCGAAGACCGCCAAAGCCAGCACGCCGATAAGGACACGAAACATATGAACGCACTCCCAGCCGCCCGATTTCACGGCCGCGGACCATAGACCAATGCGCCGCGCGATGCGACGCGAACCACATACCGTACGAAAATCTCGCGGCGTCAGTTGCAAGCCCGCACCAGGACAACCGGCGCGCGCCGCGGCCGCGGCGTCCGGTCTCGCCCGCCGCGGTCAAAGGTCGAGGAGCAGCCGCTCCGGATCTTCGATGCACTCTTTCAGGCGCACCAGGAACGTCACCGCTTCTTTGCCGTCGACGATGCGGTGGTCGTAGCTCAGGGCGAGGTACATCATCGGCTTCGCCGTGATCGCGCCGTCGACCACCACCGGGCGCTCCTGGATCGAATGCATGCCGAGGATGCCCGACTGCGGGGCGTTGAGGATCGGCGTCGACATCAAGGAGCCGTAGACGCCGCCGTTGGAGATCGTGAACGTCGCCCCCTGCATGTCGTCGATGGTCAAGTCGCCGTCGCGCGCCTTGCGGCCGAGTTCGGCGATCTCCAGCTCGATGCCGCCCAGCGACAGCTCGTCGGCGTCGCGGATGACGGGCACCACGAGGCCGCGGTCGGTGCCGACGGCGATGCCGATGTCGTAATAGTTCTTGTAGATGATGTCCGTGCCGTCGATCTCGGCGTTGACGTTCGGGATCTCCTTCAGCGCCTGCACCGCGGCTTTCACGAAGAAGCTCATGAAGCCGAGCTTGATGCCATGCTTCTTCTCGAACAGGTCCTTGTACTTCTTGCGCACCGCCATCACCGCCGACATGTCGGCTTCGTTGAAGGTGGTCAGCATGGCGGCGGAATTTTGCGCCTCCTTGAGGCGCTTCGCGATCGTCTGGCGCAGGCGCGTCATGCGCACGCGCTCCTCGCGCGGGCCGACCTCGCGGGCGTGCGCGACCGGCTGCAGCGCCGTCGACGACGGCTTGTCTTGAATCGCTTTCAGCGCGTCGGCCTTGGTGATGCGGCCGCCCTTGCCGGACCCGGCGACGCCGGCGGCGGACACGCCGCCCTCGTCCAGCACCCGCCGCGCCGACGGCATCGGTCGCCCTTCGGCGGATCCGCCGCCGGACGCCGCCGCCGGTTCGGCGTCGCGTTTCGGCGCGCTTTTCGCCGGCGCCGCTCCAGCGCCCGTGGTCACGTCGGCGATGATCGCGCCGACCTCGACCGTGTCGCCTTCCTTGACGCGCTGCTTGGCCAGCACCCCGTCCACCGGCGACGGCACCTCGACGGCGACCTTGTCGGTTTCGATCTCGACGATCGGCTCGTCCTTGGCGACCGCGTCGCCTTCTTGCTTGAGCCAGGAGCCGACCGTGCCTTCGGCGACGCTTTCGCCCATCTGCGGCACCGCGACCTCGACCGTCTCGCCGCCCGCCGACGCGCCGTTGGCCGGCTTCGGCGCCGCCTCCTTGGCCTCGCTCTTCTTGGCGTCCTTCTTGGCCGGCGCGCTCTTTGCGCCGCCGCCGCCCATCGTGCCGAGCAAGGACCCGATTTCGACCGTGTCGCCTTCGTTGGCGACGATCTCCGAGATTTCGCCGTCTTCCGGGGCCGGCACCTCGAGGCTGACCTTGTCGGTTTCGAGTTCGACGACCGGTTCGTCCTTGGAGACGTGCTCGCCGGGCTTCTTGAGCCACGTCGCGACCGTGGCCTCGGTCACCGATTCGCCGAGTTGCGGCACCACGATGTCGGTCATATCGATGAGTCTCCTGAGGCGCGAGGCGTTGGGTCCGGGTTCGTCTAATCAGAGAGTGAGCGCTTCGTCGAGCAGCTTGGCGCGCTCCGCCAGATGTTTCGACGCCAAGCCGGTGGCGGTCGACGCCGTCGCCGGCCGACCGACGTACGTCGCGCGCTTGGTCTTGCAGTCGGCCTTGTCCAGCGCGATCTCCAGATACGGGTCGATGAAGGTCCAGGCGCCCATGTTCTTGGGCTCCTCTTGGCACCACACCACCTCGGCGTCCTTGAACCGCTGCAGCTCCTTGATCAACGACAGGATCGGGGCCGGATAGAACTGCTCGACGCGCAGCAAATAGATGTCGTCGACGCCGCGTTCCTCGCGCTCTTCGAACAGGTCGAAATAGACTTTGCCGGAGCAGATCACGACGCGCTTGATCGCGTCGTCGGGCTTGAGTTCGACGCGCGTCGCGCCCGGCACGTCGACGGGCGCGTTGCGGTCGGCGTCGTCCCACAGCACCCGGTGGAAGGACGAGCCTTCGCCGAATTCGGACAGCGCCGAGACGCAGCGCTTGTGACGCAGCAGCGATTTCGGCGTCATGATCACCAACGGCTTGCGGAAGTCGCGGTGAATTTGGCGGCGCAGAATGTGGAAGTAGTTCGCCGGCGTCGAGCAGTTCGCCACCTGCATGTTGTCTTCCGCGCACAGCTGCAGGAAGCGTTCGAGCCGCGCCGAGGAGTGCTCCGGTCCCTGCCCCTCGTAGCCGTGCGGCAACAGCAGCACGAGACCGGACATCCGCAACCACTTGCGTTCGCCGCAGCAGATGAATTGGTCGATCATCACCTGGGCGCCGTTGGTGAAGTCGCCGAACTGGGCTTCCCACAGGACCAGCGTATTGGGGTCGGCGAGCGAATAGCCGTACTCGAATCCGAGAACCGCGAACTCCGACAGCATCGAGTCGATGACGTCGTAGTGCGCCTGGCCGTCGCGGATGTGATTGAGCGGCGTGTAGCGGCGCTCGGTCTCCTGATCGATGATGTGCGAATGGCGTTGCGAAAACGTCCCGCGGCCGGAGTCCTGTCCCGACAGGCGCACTGGAAAGCCCTCGTCGAGAAGCGATCCGAACGCGAGGTGCTCGGCCGTCGACCAGTCGACGCCCTCGCCCTGTTCGAGAGTCTCGCGGCGGCGGTCGATGACTCGCTTGAGCGTCTTGTGGCAGGAGACGTCGTCGGGAATTGTCGTGATCGCGCGGCCGATCCGTTCGAGTTTTTCGGCCGCGACGGCGGTTTGGCCGCGGCGGTCGTCGTCTTCCGGCAGCCCGAGGCCCGACCACTTCGCCTCCAGCCAGTCGGCCTTGTTGGCTTTGTAGTTGGCGCCGGAATCATATTCGGCGTCGAGAAAGTCCTCGAACTCCTTCAGCCACCGGTCGACGTCGTCGGCCGACACCGCGCCTTCGTCGATCAGGCGTTGGGCGTAGATCTCCCGCGACGTCTTCTGGTCCTTGATCGTGCGGTACATGATCGGCTGCGTGAATGACGGGTCGTCGCCTTCGTTGTGGCCGAACCGCCGGTAGCAGAACATGTCGATGACGACGTCCTTGCCGAACTGCTGGCGAAACTCGATCGCCACTTTGGCGGCGTAGGTCACGGCTTCAGGGTCGTCGCCGTTGACGTGGAAAATCGGCGCCTGAACCATCCAGGCGAGGTCGGTCGGGTACGGCGAGGAGCGAGAGTCTTTGGGGCTCGTGGTGAAGCCGATCTGGTTGTTGACGATGAAGTGGATCGAGCCGCCGGTGCGATGGCCGCGCAGGCCGGACAAGCCGAAACATTCCGCGACCACGCCTTGGCCGGCGAACGCGGCGTCGCCGTGCAGCAGCAGCGACAAGACTTTCGTCCGCGGCGCGCTCGCGTCCTCACGCAGATCGAACTGTTG
>JAJFFL010000022.1 GCA_021776705.1 Alphaproteobacteria bacterium | reverse complement strand
GGCGGCATGGGATTGCTGCGGGCGCTGGCGAAGGGCGAGACCGTCGCGATGATGAACGACCAGAAATACAACGAAGGCGTCGCCGCGCCGTTTTTCGGCACCCTGGTGATGACCGCCGACGGGCCGACGCGGCTGGCGCGGCGCTTCGACTGCCCGTTGATTCCGTTGTCGGTGAAACGCAAGCCCGGCGTCCGCTTCGCCGTCACCGTGCACGATCCCCTGCCCGTCGACCGTTCGGACGACGAAGAGACCGCCGTCGCCGCCACGGTGGCGCGCGTCAACGCCTTCATGGAGCAGCAGATCCGCGAGGCGCCGGCGGACTGGTTCTGGGTCCACCGGCGGTGGCCGAAAGAGGTCTACAAGTCGTCCGACCCGCGGGCCGCGGCGCTGGCGGCGATCCCCTCGGCGGGCAAGAACTGAACCGCCAGCTCCGGGTCGAGGTAGAACTTGTCGCGCCACTTGAGGCCCCAGTGCAGGTGCGGCCCGGTGGTCCGGCCGGTCGACCCGACCTCGCCGATTTTTTCGCCGCGTTCGACCCGCTGGCCGGCCTCGACGTCGATCTTGGACATGTGGATCATCACCGACACCAAGCCGTTCCCGTGGTCGAGGAAGATCGAGCCGCCCTCGAAGTAGAGGTCGGGGTCGGCGAGGGTGACGACGCCGGCGGCGGGAGCGACGATCGGGGTTCCCGCGTCGGCGGCGATGTCCCAGCCGCCGTGCGGGCTTTTCGGCTCGCCGTTGAGGATCCGCTGCCGGCCCCAGGCTCCGGAGGTGATGCCGTCGACGGCGGCGATGAAGCCGTGCGCATAGCCGTCGCCGGCGGCGGCGGTTTCGAACGCGGCGCGCTTTTTGACCCAGGACTCCTCGACCGCTCTTTGCTGCTCCGGGGTGCGCGGCTCGACCTTGTCGGGCGGCAGGCCGTCGATGCGCTGGACGTCGAAATCGCGGTCGGCGACCGCCAGCACGGTCGACGCGGAGGCCTCGGCGAGGGTCGCGACGACGCCGATCTCGGACGCCGAGTCGCGGTCGAAACCGACGTGGAACCAACCGTTTGCGTCGGCGGTTCCGGCGGCCTCGCCGGCCACGTGGATGGCGGCGCCGGGGGCGGTGCGGCAGACCGCCAGGCCGCCTTGCAGAAACGCGCCCTGGCAGGCGATCGCCAGCCCGTCGGCGGCCGCCGCCGGGTCGTCCGCGGACGCGCAGGCGGCCAGCCCGAAGGCCGAAAGCGTCGCACCCAAAATCGCCGAACGCGCCATGAAGACTCCTAGGATTTGCTTGGTTTCTCAGTCACTTCACGCCAGCGCCGGAAGGCGGTTTCGGCGTCGACGTAGGCCTCCTGCAGCTCCGGGCTCCAGTAGCGCAGCTCCGGGACCGGAATGTGGCGGCCGGTGACCGCGCAGACCACGTGGGAGCCGGGTTTTTGGATCGTGAAGTCGGGGGTGCCGTACCGGAGTTCGGCGACCTCCAGGTCCTCGTCGCTGCTCATGCCGTCGCCTTTTCGCGTCAACTTATCCCGCTAAAACAACCGCTCTTGGCGCTTGTTCGGGGCGCTCGCCCCTTTCGATCCGCCGCCCGCGCCGGCCGATTTTCCGACCACCGCATCGACGCCGCCGTCGGCGAACTCCAAGCCCACCCGATCGCCGGCGCTCAGCCCTTTCGCGGCGCGCACCAGGCCCCCCTCCGCGTCGCGCACCAGCGCATAGCCGCGCCCGAGCACCGCCTTCGGGTTGAGCGATTCGAGCCGCAAGCTCAGCCCCTCCAGGGCGCGGCCGCGGTCGCGCAGGCCGCGCGCCCCGGCCGACCTCAGCCGCGGCCCCTGCTCGCCGACGCGGAGGCGGCGCTGGGCGATGTCGCGCAGCAAGGCCTCGCGGCGCAGCCGGCCGGAGACGCGGCCGAAGCGGATCGCGGCGCGGTCGGCGAGGCCCTTGAGCCCGGCGCGCAGCCCGAGGCTCGCCTGGTCGAGGCGCTGGGCGAGACGGCCGAGGATGTCGGCCGGCTTCGGCAGGCCGCGCGCCGCCGCCGTCAGGCCGGCGTGCTTGGCCTCGACGGTGCGCGCCAGGTTGGAGCGCAGGCGGCCGCCGAGCTGGTCGACGCGCAGCGCCAGGTCGGCGCGCACCGGCACCGCCATCTCCGCCGCCCCGGTCGGCGTCGGCGCGCGCCCGTCGGCGCCCTAGTCGCTAAGGGTGACGTCGGTCTCATGGCCGACGGCGGAGATCACCGGGATCGCCGACGCCGCCACCGCGCGCGCCACAACCTCCTCGTTGAACGCCCACAGGTCTTCGATCGAGCCGCCGCCGCGGGCGACGATCAGCACGTCGGGACGCGGCACGCCGCGGGTTCCGGAGATCTTGTTGAAGCCGGCGACCGCGGCGGCGACCTGCTCGGCCGCCTTGTCGCCCTGCACCAGCACCGGCCACACCAGCACGTGGCGCGGAAAGCGGTCGGCGAGCCGGTGCAGAATGTCGCGGATCACCGCCCCGGTCGGCGAGGTGACGACGCCGATCACCTCCGGCAGGAACGGGATCGGCTTTTTGCGCTCCTTGGCGAACAGGCCCTCGGCGGCGAGCTTCTTCTTGCGCTCCTCGAGCATCGCCATCAGCGCCCCGACGCCGGCCGGCTCCAGCCGCTCGATGACGAGCTGATACTTCGACTGCCCGGGGAACGTCGTCAGCCGCCCCTCGGCGACGACCTCGAGCCCCTCTTCCGGCTTGAACGCCAGCTTGCCCGCCGAGCCCTTCCACATGACGCCGGCGAGCACCGACTTTTCGTCCTTGAGGTCGGCGTACATGTGCCCCGACCGCGCCACCACCACCCGCCCGAGCTCGCCGCGCACCCGGACGCGCTCGAACGCCCCCTCGATGGTGCGTTTCACGGCCCCGGAGAGTTCGGTGACGGTGAACTCGGGGAGGTTGGAGTCGGAGTCGGTGGGGGCGTCGGTGGGCATAGGCGGAGGTTTAGCGGAGTCGGGGAGCGAGGGCGAGGTGGGGGAACTAACCGTTGTCGAATGCAATGTATGATTGTAGACCGACTCGTGAACCAATTCTGGCTCCGGCTGACCACGGGAGGAGCAGCGACTTGCAGGAACAATTGCTGCCATTCCTAAAATGGGCCGGAGGCAAGAGATGGCTAGCATCGAATCATGCGCATTTGTTCCCCAAAATAGAAGGTCGGCTTATTGAACCGTTCGCCGGCTCTGCTGCAGTATTTTTTAATCTCCGCCCTAAATCAGCAATTCTGGCCGACTCTAACGCTCGTTTAATTGAAACCTATCAAGCAATTCGAGAAAATCCAGATCGATTTCAATTTCATCTGAAAGAATTCGCCCGAACACACTCCAAAGATTTCTACTATGAGGTTAGAAATCGCAAATTTCGAAGCGTAACAAGGCGCGCTGCGCACTTCGTCTATTTAAACCGCGTCTGCTTCAACGGAATATATAGAGAAAATCTAAACGGCATATTCAATGTGCCGCTTGGATCCAAAACTCAGGTCTTGCTTGATACGGATGACTTCCAAGCCGTCTCTAAGCTTCTTCAAAGAGCTATCATTATTCATTCCGACTTTGAGCCGGTAATTGATCGAGCCAAAGCAAAAGACTTTCTATTTGTCGATCCTCCGTACACTACAAAACACAACCTAAACGGTTTCGTAAAGTACAATCAGCGGATATTTTCTTGGGACGATCAAGAGCGTCTTGCAGCGAGTCTAAAACGAGCCAATGAACGTGGTGTCAGTATACTCGTGTCGAACGCTAACCATGCAGATGTTCGATGTTTGTACGAACCCTTTCTGGACGTTCGTTCAATCGAACGCCATACCGTGATTGCTTCCCGCGCGGAGAATCGCGGGAAAACGACTGAAATGGTGGCTTGTAATGTTTTCTAGCTTTTCGATTACTCATGCAGATGAAAAACAGGTTTCAGAAGTAACGACCTCGTTGATCATTTCTTTGGGTATAAGTTTTATACCATTACTTTTAGGCTTTATTGCGTTATCTCTCACAGAGCAGTCATGGGGCGTGTTTTCCGATGTTTTCATTTCGGGAGAGTTATACTTCTACGCAATGTCACTTTGTGGGTCGATTTACGTTGTATCTCAACAAAGTAATTATAGTGGAAATCGCGATATGCGGCTATGGAGCGGAGCATTCGTAATCACATGCGGGTGTTTCATGGCGCTTTACGTCGGACAGAGTAGTTTAGAAAGCCGAGCTATTTCAACTTTTCACGGAATAGCGTCGATCTTGTTTCTGGTTGGAGCAATTTTCCTATATTTTCGCGTCAGCGTGTTAGCAAATAGTCCGCCTCCGTCTCCCGAAGAGGTTAATCGCGAGCGTGCGAACCGGCTGACCGCATCATTGGATCCCGATTATGATCAGTGAAAGTTCAAAATCTACGACTTTTCCGGTTATGCGGATTCAGCAACCGATCGGCGAATTCTATGTCGGTAAGATGCGTGCTCAAGATCTGATTGATATTTCTTGGTTCGATATACGCCAACTGCAGGGCAATAGCGATCTAGATGAATATCTAGGCATTCAACGCAAGGTAAGCGACAAACGTGTCAAAGAAATCGCTCAGTATGTCACCTTAACTGACGCCACTTTTCCAACCGCCGTCATCTTAGCTGTGGAAGGTCGGTGTGCACAACTCGCTCCAATTCGTGCGGGCGACATGAATTTCTTCGATCTAACTTTGAAAAACATAACCGGCGAGCTAGAGGACGAGGACACTGTTCTGTTTCGTGGAATTGCACGAGTACTCGACGGCCAGCACAGAATTCGAGGGCTTAGAGATTCAGAGCACGATTTATCTGATTTTGAAGTCAACGTGTGTGTGTTTGTAGATGCAGATATCGCTGATCAGGCCAGCATATTCGCGACGGTAAATCTCGCTCAGACCAAAGTTAACCGAAGTCTCGTGTATGATTTGTTGGCTTATTCTAAGTCTAGAAGTCCTGAACGCACATGCCACACTGTGACGGTTGCGCTCGACCAGTCGGAAAAGAGTCCGTTCTTTAGACGGATTAAGCGACTAGGGGTTGCAACTGAAGGTCGTTTCGGAGAGGTGCTAACCCAAGCCACGGTAGTTCGTGCCTTACTTCCGTACATTACAAATGACGTTCTCAAGGATAGAGACCTTGGTCGTCGGGTCGGGTCGTGGAATAAGGCGGAGTCATTCGATAGTCAAAAATTGATATTTCGCCGCTGGTTCATTACTGAAAATGATGATCAAATCGCAAATCAACTTATGCACTACTTTGAAGCCGTCCGTCGTCGTTGGGAGATAGCTTGGAGTTCGGTGGAGACCGGAAATATGCTTCCAAGAACAAACGGTTTTCGCGCGTTCATGTCGTTTCTTAGGCCTGCATACAACTATCTTCGGGACGACGAATTCGTCAAAATGTCAAAGTTTTTGGAATTGTTTGAACGAATTCAACTAGATGACGACGACTTTAATACAGAACGATTTGTTCCAGGAAGTTCGGGTGAGCGAGCTCTGTTTCGGACTCTCATGAAAGATTCGGACCTTGGTGAGTACGAATTGCCGGACCGCACCGAATTCCGCCGGTAAACCGCACGGGGCACCTTGAGGGAACCAAAAGGCGCCTTCCCCGCCCTTCGCCATGGCGCCTTTCACTCCGATCGACGCACCCCGCTCCTGTCATCCTGTGCGCGCTGCGGCGTGCAACGCCGCCGCGCAGACACAGGACCTACCGGGCGCGGCGACTTGGGAACCGCTATGAGTGCCAATCTCGAACCTCGGCAGGTCCCGTGTCTGCGCCGCACCACGTCGTGCTGCGGCGCGCACGGGATGACAGCTCGTCGCGTTCGGGTTCGAGGGGGTCGGATCAGCGCCAGCCAGCGTAGGGTGCATTGAGCGCCGCGAAATGCACCTTCCCCGCCGCTCGTCATGGCGTCATTCGGTTCTCTCCATGCGCCCTTCAAGAATCTACGGCCCCTCCACTTCCACGCCCTCTTCCGTGAACACGAACGCCAGCGGCGGGCCGACGCGGTTGGCGAGGTTGCCGGTCTTATCGAGCCAGGGAACGAAGCGCCACTTCCACAGCGCCTCGATCGCGGTGTCGGCGAAACGGTCGTCGTCGCAATCGGCGACGACGTTCATCGTCCGGCCGGTTTTTGAAATCCCGTAGGTCATGTCGCAGCGCACCGGCAGGCGCAACTCGGTTTTGGCCGGAAACTCCGGCAAGAAGACGAAGAACGGAATGTCGCCGCTTTCCTCTTGCGCTTCGAGACACGCCTCCAGGCGTTCGCCTTGCTGGCACATATACTCTACCGGATTCTCCCGCCCGGGCGCGTCCTGCGCGCCCGCAGGGAGCGCGAGCCACGCGGTCGCGAGCGCCAGGGCCAAGATCGTTGCGTGCGTCACTCGGTCGTCTCCTCTCGCTGCCCCCCCGCCCCCCCCCCTACGCCCCGCGCTTCACCCACACCCACCCCGCGACCGCCGCGCCGATCCCGATCGCCAGGCCGGCGCCGATCAGCGCCGCGTCGGACAGGCTCGCATAGGCGAGGATGATCGCCTTCCACTGACCGGTGGCGCCGTAGGTGTGATAGCCGCCGATCATCAGCGCCAGCGACGCCAGCGACAGCGCGAACGGCGTCAGCGGCTTGTTGCGGCGCGCGTCGTTGAGCAACAGCGCGACGTTGAACGCGGCGGCGACCAGGAAGCTGAGGTTGAGGGCGATGGCGAAGTTCGGCAGGTCCTCGGGACCCCGGATCGCGGTCCCCGGCACATACGACGTAAAGATCCGCGCCACCGACGGCGGGATCAGCGGAATGATCGTCGCCAGCATGAAGCGCGAATGCACTTCGACCGCGCGGCGGTTTCGCAGCGCCAAGAAATAAAACAGCCCGAACGCCGCAACCGCGATGATGTCGGCGATCGACAGCCGGATGGCGAACATCTCCGTGAACGGCGAGGGTTTGATCGCCGTCATCTTGGTCACCAACAGGCCGCCGACGATGAACGGCGGCGCGAGGATGAAGCTCGTCCGGCCGCCCCATTTGTGCAGCGCGAAATTGGATTGCCGGATCGACCAGCTCTGCCAGATCAGGAGCAGCATCCACAACGTCGCGGTGACGCCGTGAACGTGATGGGCGCTCGGCGCGTCGGTCAAAATGCTGAAATAGGAGCGCCAGAACGCGGCGACGGTGACGGCCAGGAACGCGGCGACGTAGAAATGCGCCCTCGGAAACGGCATGGCTTCCTCCCCCCCCATGTCCGGGCCGCAGCCTAGGCCAAGTCGCGGCCGGGAGGAACTCGTCCGGCGGCCGTGCCGCCGATGCCGATCGGAAATCTCGGGATCAAAAACATCGGGCGAAGCTCCCCCCGCGCCCGCGGACCGCGGGCGCTCCGGCGGCGATTTTTCCGCCCGCGCCGCGGTTTCGACAAGCGGAATCACGGCCCGCCGCTGCGCCGGTGTTTTGCCGACCGCCGCCGCGCGTTTTAAGCTGCGCCGTCAGACGCAGGAGGGGCTCATGAGATCGATGTTCATCGCACTGGCCGCCGTGACCGGCGCGCTCGCCGCCGCGCCGGCCGCGGCGCAAGACACCGACTGGGAGGCGATGTACGCCCACGTCGAGGAGTATTGGCTGCAGCACCGCGAGGCGGCGCTCGCCGAAGAGCGCGACATGAGCGACCCGGTGTGGGTCGGCGACATCGGGCCGGACGCGCAGCTCCTCGTCGTCGAGGGCGGCGAGGCGCGCCGGGTCCTGATGCTGCTGCGCGACTGGGCGAACGCCGACGCCGACGCCGCCGACAAGATCGCGTTCTTGCCGGATCTCGACCGCGCGCTGATCGCCCGGTTCGGGCTCGACGACATCGGCCGCATGACCAATTTCGACATCGGCACCGCCGTCGCCCAGCTGCGCGCCAACCGCGACCGCGTGCTCGACCGCTACGCCGGCGTGCTCGCGGCGTCGGCCGAGCGCTTCCAGCAGGCCCGCGACGCCCGCGTCTCGGCCGAACAGCCGGACCTCTACAGGGTCTATGACTCCACCTACGGCGAGATCCACTGGGAGGCGGGCTGGTACGGCGACGAAAGCAAGACCATCGCCGTGCGCGACGTCTACGAAGACCCCGACCGCGGCGGCTGGGTGGTCGAAGGGCGCTGGGGCCGCGCCGACGACCCCGACTACGACGGCGGCTTCTCGTTCCTGTTCGGCTCCCCGTGCGGGTTCGCCGGCTCCTGGTGGTACGGCGACGACGACGACGCGGTCGGCACCGCGTGGACCGGCGCGTGCCAATAGATCGCGGCCGCCGCCGCGCCGCGCGCCGCCCCCGCATCGCGAGGCCCGGCCTTGCATTCCGCCCGCCTCCGCCGGCGCGAAGACGGCCGTCGCGCGCCGCGTGGGACGGGGTGTCGCGCCCGTGCGTCGGCGCGACGATTCGCGTCGTC
>JAJFFL010000210.1 GCA_021776705.1 Alphaproteobacteria bacterium | reverse complement strand
CCCGAAGCACTGCTTCGGCGCCGTCGGCAACGACTGCGGCCAGCCCAACGACGTCGGCGTCGCCTGGGCCGCGTGTTCGCCGACGCCGGGGTCCTCGCCGCCGGCCGGAAACGGCGCCTGCTGGGTCAACTCCGGATCGTGGCTGCACGACGAGTGCTGCGAGCTGCGCCCCGACGGGGTCGCCTGCGCCGCGCCGTCGAGCAACGCCTGCCAGACCGAGTGGGACATCGCCCTGCACCGCACCGCGGCCGGTTACTCCTGGACCCGCGACGTCAACTACGGCGTCGCCAACGCCAGCGGCCGCATCGACGCCGGCGCCTATTGCGGGCCGCCGGGGGCCAAGATCTCGACCCTCGACGATCCGGCGTTCTGCTGTTCGGGGTCGGCGCGTCCGGGAACCTTCGCCGAGCGCCTGGCGCAGCCGCAGCTGATGGTGTGCGAATAGGGGCGCCGCGGCCTCAGCCGCCGACGCGGGCTTCTTCGACCAGGGAGTCGATGGTGTTCTTGACGTTGTCGAGGCCGCCGCGGGACTCGGCCCGGCACTGGGTCTCCGGCAGCCGCGACCCGGTCGGGGCGGTGCGCAGGCAGCGGACAGTCGCGTCGTCCGCGTCGGCGTCGGCGGCTTTCGCCGGCTCGCCGTCGCTGGAATAGACCGAGGGCTCGGCCTCGAAACGCCAGCCTTCGGTCGGGTTGACGGCGGCCGTCCGGTCGCCGGCGGCGCAAGCGCACGCCAGGGCGGCGAGGGCGGTGGTGGCGGCCAACTTGGTCAGCGGCGTCTCCTGCGGACGATGTGCGGCACCTATCAGCAATAGGCCCGGCGCCGCCCGGCGGTCAACGCCGCGCCGCCGCTCGGCCCCGCCTAGCAGTCGTCGTCCGCCGCCGGCTTGTGCCGGCGCTTGCCGGTCGGCAGGCCGGACGCCGCGTCGCGGGGACTGTCGACGGCCGCCGGAGCGGTCTCGAGCAGGGTCACGCCGGGGTCGCTGTCGTTGTGGTCCGTCCATTCCGGCGTGTGCGCCGGGATCCGCGCCGTCGTCTCGGCTTCGAGCGCCCCATGGTCCTTGTTGCCCGGCACGCGGCCGCGCACCCCGTCGCCGAAGCGCACCGAACCGGCCTCGGCATCGACGCGCGCATGGGCGGCGTCCGGCGCCGCGGCGGAGAGCTCGGCGAGATCGGCGTCGGCGACCGCGCGGTCCTTGTGGCGCAGGCGGGCGGGAATGTTCTTTTCGGTCTCGCCGATCGCTTCGGCGGCGGCCCCGCCGGAAATCGCCAGCGGCAGGTCGGCGCGCTTCAGGTCGACGGCCTTGGCGCAGCCCGGGTCGGCGTCCTGAGCGGCGGCGAAACCCGCCGCGGCGACGGCGGCGGCGAGCGCAAGCGCGAAACGAGCGGTCATGACGGTTTCCCCAGAGTCGTGGTCGGACCGCCAGCGTGCTCCCCGACGGCGCCGAAACGGCGGCGGGCCGGGCGGCGGACGCGGGTCGCGGCATTACTGAAACGAAATGAAAATTCAGGTGTTTCCGCTCGCGAGGGCCGGCGCCGCGCGCTAGCGTTCGGCATGCGGTCGCCATGTCTCATCGAACGTCATGCGCCGGGAGCCCGCCTCTCCGCTCACCGCCACCGCGAGGCGTACGCCGCGCTGGTGGCCGACGGCGGCTACCTCGAATGCAGCTTCGACGGAAGATTTGACTGCCCGGCCGGCGCGATCATCGTGCATCCGACGCTGCACCGTCACGCCAACGATTTCGGCGACGGCGGCGCCCGCGTCGTCAATGTGCCGCTTCCCGACGATCTCGCCGACGCCGCCGGATTCCGCGTCGTTCGTTCGTCGGCCATCGCTGAACTGATGGCGCTCGCCGAGACCCGTCCGGCCGACGCCGCCAACGGCGTGCTCGAGGAATGCGCGCCGGTCGCGCCCGTGTCGCCGCCGGGCTGGCTCGACCGCTTCTTCGGCCTGGTGCTCGGCGGATTGTCCATCGCCGCCGCCGCCGAAGTCAGCGGCGTCACCTCGGAGCACGCGAGCCGGACAGCCAAAATCTGGTACGGCGATTCGCCGATCAAGCTTCGCCGGGAGCGCATGATCCGCGTCGCCGTCGACGCGCTGCGCGACGGCGTGGCGCCGGCGGGCGCCGCCGCGGAGGCCGGGTTCGCGGACCAGCCGCACCTCACCCGGGTGTTGAAACACGCGACCGGATTGACGCCGGCGATGATCGGTCGGGTCCAGGCGGGCGGCGCGGAGATCGCCGAAGCGGAACCGTTTTTCTCCGCCGACATCAAATTCGTTCAAGAGCAAGGACGAGGCGCGCGCTAGCGTGCGCCGATCGGCCGTGCGCGCGCCCGGACGCCCGTCACAAGAAGCGCGCCTCGGCTCCCGGGGAATCGCCGCTTCGTCGATCGCTCGTGCGGGCCGATTGTAGGAAAACACATGCGGAAATTCTTGTTCGGCGTCGCCGCGGCGTCGATGGTTTCAGCCTGCGCCGCGGCGCAGGAGTCGAGCTGCGACGCTCCGTCTCAAGCCGAGACCGATGCGCTTGAGCGGATCGCCGCGGCGATCAACCAGGCTGACTTCGGGGCCTGGAACGCGCTGATCTCCGAGATCTACAGTTCCGACGAGTCGCGCGCCGACTTTCTCGACATCGACCGCGTCGAAACCTTTGCGTGGTCGACGACGAGCGACGACGTGGAGCTCGTCCGCGCCTGCCGGGAGCCAGACCGCGTCGTCGGCTACTTCAGCAACAGCTTGACAGGCGCCGTCGATGCGCTGCGTCTCACCGACGGCGAGGGCGGCTACAACCGCGTCGAGGTGCGCAACGCGGTGGAGTTTCCGAACGCGCGCGAAGACCTGGACTCCGACGCCGAGCGCGCGGCGTCGCTCGACGCGTTCGCGTCGCGTCTGGCGGCGGCGGGCGCGTTCTCGGGAACCGTGCTCGTCGCCAAGGACGGCGGGCCGGTGCTGTTCAAGTCCTACAACGTTCCCGGCGCCGAGGGCGCGGCGGTGGTCCGAAACGACGGCGTCTACAATCTCGCCTCGCTGAACAAGATCATGACCGCGACGGCGGTGCTGCAGCTGGTCGAGCGCGGCAAGCTGTCGCTCGACGACACGCTGGCGGAGCTGCTCTCGGAACAGGTCGAAAGCGACGCGGCGGGCGCGATTCGAGTCAAGCATCTGCTGTCGCACACATCGGGCGCGATGAGCGACCTCAAGGACCTCGCGTTCGAACCGGGGACGGAGTTCCGCTACTCCAACCTCGGCTTCGGCGTGCTCGGCGACGTGATCGCGAACGTCGCCGGCATGTCCTTCGACGACTATCTGCGTCTGCACGTGCTCGGGCCCGCCGGCATGGCGTCGACGGCGAGCTATGAGATCGAGGATTTCGACGACGCGATCACGCCGGGCTTCGAGCCGGTCGCGGAAGACGGCGTCTTCCGCTTCGTCGCCAATCCGTGGCTGCAGCGTTTTCCCGGCGGCTCGGTCGGCGGCTACCATTCCTCGGCCGACGACCTGCTGCGCTTCGCCGAACGCCTGCGCCGCGGCGATCTGATCGGCCTCGACCTCGTCGCGGAGATGCGCACCGCCAGGGTCGAGCTCGGCGCGCCCGAGTACGGCTACGGCGTGCTGTTGTGGCGCGGACCCGGCGTCTGGGGCCATGCCGGAAACCTCCCCGGCGCCGACGCCGACCTCGAGATTTACGGCGACACCGGCTACGTCGCCGTCGTCCTCGGCAACCGCAGCGGCGTCAATGCGCCGGTCGCCGCGAAAGCGCGGGCGTTGTTTTTTCCAGAGGCGATGGAGTAGGGGCGGCCGGCGAAGCGGCGTCCAAGGCTCTCGCTGTCGTCGCGAGCGGTTGTCGAGCGGCGCGGCGAGCGGCGCGGTCGGGGTTCCAAGCGCCGCGCGCGGGTTTTCGAGACGGACAAGCGACCGCTGTTCGGCGGACAGGGCGCGGCGTGTCCCCGGCGAACGACCGCGGCCGAACGCCCACGGCGCCATATTGCGGGTCACGATTGAGAATTTCGCCGATCGCGCCGGCGGGCCTTAGGGGCCCTTGCGCGTGCGCGGCCGGCGTTTCGGGCGGCTCTTCGCCGCCTCCATTTCGGACGGCGTCCGGCGCGCCAGGGGATCGTCGGCGAGCGCCAGGTCCTGCTCCTGCAGGCGCTTGATCTCGTCGCGGATCTGCGCCGCCTCTTCGAACTCGAGGTCGGCGGCGGCCTCGCGCATCTTCTTTTCGAGGTCGGCGATGACGGCCTTGAGGTTGTGGCCGACGAACGCCGTCTGGTCGGCGTCGGCGAGGCCGCGGCCCTTGCCGCCGAAGCCGGCGGTGCGGCCGTCGGTCCCGACCGTGACCCGGTCCTTCTCGTAGACGGAATCGAGAATGTCGGCGATGCGCGACTTGACGCTTTCCGGCGTGATGCCGTGTTCGACGTTGTAGGCGAGCTGCTTCTCGCGCCGGCGTCCGGTCTCGGCGAGGGCGCGTTCGATCGAGCCGGTCTTGTGGTCGGCGTAGAGCACGACCTTGCCGTCGATGTTGCGCGCCGCCCGGCCGATGGTCTGCACCAGCGAGGTTTCGGAACGCAGGAAGCCTTCCTTGTCGGCGTCGAGAATGCCGACGAAGGCGCACTCGGGAATGTCGAGGCCCTCGCGCAACAGGTTGATGCCGACGAGCACGTCGAAGGCGCCGAGGCGGAGGTCGCGGATGATCTCGATGCGCTCGACGGTGTCGATGTCGGAATGCATGTAGCGCACGCGCACGCCTTGCTCGTGCATGTACTCGGTGAGGTCTTCGGCCATGCGCTTGGTCAGCGTCGTGAGCCGCGAGCGGTAGCCGTTCTTGGCCACCGCCTTGACCTCGGCGATGACGTCGTCGACCTGGCTCGCGCCGTCCTTCGACACCGGGCGGATCTCGACCGGCGGGTCGGTGAGGCCGGTGGGGCGGATCACCTGCTCGACGAAGACGCCGCCGGTGCGCTCCAGCTCCCACTTGCCGGGGGTCGCCGAGACGCACGTGGTCTGCGGCCGCATCGCGTCCCACTCCTCGAACTTGAGCGGCCGGTTGTCCATGCACGACGGGAGGCGGAAGCCGTGGTCGGCCAGCGTCTTCTTGCGGCTGAAGTCGCCTTTGAACATGCCGCCGAGCTGCGGAATCGTGACGTGGCTTTCGTCGACGAACACCAGCGCGTCGTCGGGCAGATACTCGAACAGCGTCGGCGGCGGCTCCCCCGGTTTGCGGCCGGTGAGGTAGCGCGAGTAGTTCTCGATGCCGGCGCAGGATCCCGTCGCTTCGAGCATCTCGAGGTCGTACTGGGTGCGCTGTTCGAGCCGCTGCGCCTCCAACAGCTTGCCGTGCGCCTCGAGCCAGGCGAGGCGCTCCTTGAGTTCGACGCGGATGTTCTTGATCGCCTGCTGCAGCGTCGGGCGCGGCGTCACATAGTGCGAATTGGCGTAGACCTTGACCGTTTGCAGCTCGCGCACGGTCTTGCCGGTCAAGGGGTCGAACTCGGTGATCGCGTCGATCTCGTCGCCGAAAAACGAGACGCGCCAGGCGCGGTCCTCGTAGTGCGACGGGAAGATGTCGACGACGTCGCCGCGGACCCGGAAGGCGCCGCGTTCGAACGCCATGTCGTTGCGCTGGTACTGCGCGGTGACGAGGCTCTGGATCACCTGGCGCGGGTCGATCGTCTGGCCCTGCTGCAGCGTGAAGGTCATCGCCGTGTAGGTCTCGACCGAGCCGATGCCGTAGATGCACGACACCGAAGCGACGATGATCACGTCGTCGCGCTCGAGGATCGCCCGCGTGGCGGCGTGGCGCATGCGGTCGATCTGCTCGTTGATCGAGCTTTCTTTCTCGATGTAGGTGTCGGTGCGCGGCACGTAGGCCTCGGGCATGTAGTAGTCGTAGTAGGAGACGAAATACTCGACCGCGTTGCGCGGAAAGAATTGTCGGAACTCGCCGTAGAGCTGCGCCGCGAGGGTTTTGTTTGGGGCCAGGATCAAGGCCGGGCGCTGCACCCGCTGGATGATGTTGGCGACGGTGAAGGTCTTGCCCGAGCCGGTGACGCCGAGCAGCACCTGGTCGAGATCTTCGGCCTCGACGCCGGCGACCAGCTCCTCGATCGCGGTCGGTTGGTCGCCTTTCGGCTGGTAGTCGCTTTCGAGCTGGAACCGGATCCCGCCTTCGGACTTCTCCCAGGTCCGTTCCGGCCGGTGCGGAGTCCAGGCCGCCGGAGTCGGCGCCGGCGTGCCGTCGTCGACGATGAAGTCGGCCTGGCCGCGGTCGGAGACGCCGGAGGAGGAAGGGCCCATCGCCATAGTCTAACTTATGGGGCGGCGGGGCGGATGTTTCCAGTCCGTTCCCAGATCCCGGCTTGCGTTCGGCGCGCCGCCGTCGAGGGTAGGGGCCGACGCCACGGTTCGGTCACAGTCGCCGCTAGACTGAAACTGAACAACGTTCAGGATTCGACGTGACCGCTGACGCCTTCCTCATCGCCACCGGCGCTTTCATGCCCGGACCTCCGATCCCGAACGCGCGGATGGAGGACCACATCGGCCGCGTGAACGGGCGCGACTCGGCCTTGGGCCGGCGGGCCCTGCGCTGGAACGGGGTCGAGACCCGCCACTATGCGCTCGACGATCACGGCGTCGCGACGCACGACAACGCCGGCCTCGCCGCCGCCGCCGTCGCCGCGGCCTTGGACGACGCCGACCGGCCGTCGCGCGACCTCGGCTTTCTCGCCACGGCGACCACCCAGGGCGACCTGATCGTGCCCGGCCACGCCAGCCAGGTGCACGCCGCCCTCGGCGCGCCGCCGTTGGAGTTGGCGAGCTTTCAGTCGGTGTGCGCGTCGTCGCTGATGGCGTTGAAGGCGGCGGTGCTCAACGTCAAGGCGGGCGAGGCGCGCCTCGCCGCCGCGGTCGGGTCGGAGTTTCCGTCGCGCTGGTTTCGGCCCGAGCGCTACGAAGGCACCGACCTGGTCGACGCCAAGGGGCGGCTGCCGGTCGAGGCCGAGTTTCTGCGCTGGACCTTGTCGGACGGCGCCGGGGCGGCGCTGGTCGCGCCCCGCCCGGCGGCGGACCGGATCTCGTTCCGCGTCGACTGGATCGACCTCATTTCCTACGCCGACCGTTTCGAGACCTGCATGTGGGCCGGAGCCGCCAAGGCCGACCGCTTCGACCTCTCCAAGTCGTGGAGCGCGCTCGGACCCGCCGCCGCCTTCGCCGCCGGGGCCATCGCCTTGCAGCAGGACTTCGAGCTCCTGAAACCGATCATCCGCGCCTGGGTCGCGCGCTACTTGGAGCTGGTCGAGGCGGGCAAGATCGACCCCGACGCCGTCGACCACGTCTTGTGCCACTACTCCGCGGAATCGCTGCGCCGCGAGATCGTCGAGCTGCTGGTCGCGGCGGGGTCGATGATCTCCGAGGAAAAGTGGTTCTCGAACCTCAAGACCAAGGGCAACACCGGCGCGGCGGCGATCTTCGTCATGCTCGACGAGTTCGCCCGCACCCGGCCGATCTCCCCAGGCGACCGCGCGCTCTGCGTCGTGCCGGAGAGCGGACGCGCTATGGTGGGCTTCATGATGCTGACGGCGGTCGACGGAGCTGAACGATGAACGAACTCGCCCCGATCTCGAAGGCCGACGAAGCGACCGCGTCGTGCCTGCGCCGGCTCGGCACGGAATGGGCGGACTTCGAAGCGCGGCTGCACGCGACGCCGTTGGTCAAGCGCCTCGACCAGGGCAAGTTCCGGGTCGAGGACTACCGCGCGCTGCTGCTCAACCTGCGCCAGCAGGTCAAGGACGGCGCCTGCTGGATCGCGCGCGCCGCCTCGCACGTCGACGAGGCGCACTTCGAGCTGCGCTCGATCCTGATGCGCCACGCGGCCACCGAGCACCGCGACTACAAGATGCTCGAACAGGACTTCGTCGCCGCCGGCGGTCAGCTCAAAGACATTCAGTCAGCGGATAAAAACATCGGCTCCGAGGCGCTCTCGGCGTGGATGTTCCATGAGGCGTCGAAGCCGAACCCGTTCGGGCTGCTCGGCGCGATGTGGATCATCGAGGGGCTCGGGTCGATGAAGGCCAAGGAGTGGGGCGAGGCGATCGTCGCGCAGACCGGTCTGCCGCGCGCGGCGGTCTCGTTCCTGCTCTACCACGGCGACAACGACGACGATCACCTGAAGGAGTTCGAGGCCATGCTGCGACTTGTCGCGCCCGCGCCCGGCGTCGCCGACCGCGTCGTCAAGACGGCGCGCGTCACCGGCCGCCTGTACGCGCTGCAGATCGAGGAGATCGCGGTTTGAAACCCCAGCGCATCGGCCAACGTTTCGACCCCGAGGCCTTCGACCCGAAGGACCCGGATCCGTGGCTCGCCCTTTACCTCGACACCGGCCTGCCGTTCGACGACACCGCCAAGGCGGCGCTTCTGAAGGGCAACGCCAGCTACGCGCGCTCCTATCTGCTGCCGTTCCTGCGGCCCTTGATTTTCGTGTTCTTTTTGTTGGTGCACGGATTAAGGCGCATATTCGTGCACTGGCCGAACCTGCCGAAAACCTTGCACGGACTGATTCACTGGGGTCTGAAGCACTTCGGCGCTCCGGAGGCGAACTATCTCATCCTGCGCCACTTCAACATCGGCACCGAGATCCTCGCCTTCATCAAGGACAACGCGCCCGAGGGGATCGAAATCAACTCCCATCCGCTCCGTCCACGCACGCTCGCCGAGCTCAAGGACAACGTCTTCCTGCAGCACGACCTCAACATATACAATTTCATCATTGAACTGAACAAAGGCCTGCGCGCCAGCGGCCGCGAGCTGACGCCGCCGGAGACCTTGGACTTTTCGTCGATCTCCGACGCGCCGTTCGAGTTCGAGGAGTTCCAGGACAGGCCGTGGAATTTTCTCGACATCCAGACGGCGATCGAGATGTACACGCCGCTTTACGCCTTGTTCCTGCCCAAGCACGACTTCGTGCGCGCCGCCAATTCGCTGCAGCTCGACGAGACCATCGCCGTCTATCTCGCCCGCATCATCGGCACGAGCTACCACCTCAGCTTCATCTCCAACGGCGACCCGATGGTGCCCTTGTCGACCTTCGAGGCCGGCCACCGCCTGATGCTCCACGGCCTCGACGCCGAAGCCGTCCACGGCTGGCTGCGCCAGCTCAAGCGCGCGCAAGCGGCCGGGATCGACCCAAGGTCGATTTCGCCGAAGTAGGCCTACCGCAGTTCCCGCCACCAGACGCCTTGCGGAACGGGCTCGTCGATCAAGGTTTTCAAATAGGCGTAGAGGTCCTCAAATTCTTGATCGGTCAGATAGGCGAAGCGGTCCGGCGCCACGAGCGTCATCAGGCCGAGGTCGCGCCCGTCGGGCGGCATGCCGGTGGTCAGCAGACGCCGAAAGTCGTCTTCCGGGTAATTCGCGACGAGGGCGAGGTCGGGCGTGGCGTAGTCGACGTCGAATCCGCCGCGCAGGTCGAGGCCGTGGCATTCGTTGCACATGGTTCGGGCGAGGTATTCGCCGCGTTGCAACTGCGGCGCGGCGTCGGGACCGAGCGACGGCGGCGGCACGTCCTTGGCCCAGTCGGCGTAGTGCTTCGCGCCTTCGAACACGATGGCCTTGCGGTCCGACCAGGGCAGGTAGGGCTTCGGCAGGTCGGCCTCGACCTCGGGCGCGGACTTCAAGAACGCGATCAGGTCGGCGGTGTCTTCGTCGTTGAGATGCGCCCAGTTGTAAGACGGCATGGACCAGAGGGCGCGGCCGTCGGCGCCGATTCCGTGCCGGATCGCGGCCTCCAAGGCCGGGGCGTCGTGCGCTTGCGCGTGTTTCGCCAAGTTTGGCGCGACGTAGCCGGCCCCCCATTGCTCCGCAAAATCCTTGCCCTCCAACGCCTGGCCGTGGCAGCCGAAGCAGCCGCGCGTGCGCGCGATGTGTCGGCCGCGTTCGACCGCGGCGGCGTCGGTCGGGATTGGAAACGCGAACGCCGGCGGACGCTCGACGTCGCGAAGGTAAGCCTCGCTTGCGGCGTAGATCCAGCCGTGCCACGCCGCGACGCCGGCTCCGGCGAGGGCCGCGAGCCCGAGCAGAATTCGCAAGATCATGATCGCCCCCAACGTCGCCGTCCGGCGCCAGAAAAGCACCGGTCGCGGCGCGCGCCAACCGGCTTTCGCCGGTCACGCCGCCGGGTCGACGCGCTCCGGGGCGCTTTGGTTGACGCGCCACCAGGCGGCGATGGCGCGGCGCTCGTGCGCGGTGACGCGGACTTCGTGGTCGATCTCTTCCGACAGCATCAGCACCACCGTGCCGGCGCGCGGCGTCACCGCGGCGGCGACCGTGGCGGTGTCGCCGTCGTAGATGACCAGCGCGCCGCCCCAGGCGGGATCCCACGCCGGGTCGAGGTAGACGACCAGCGACACGACGCGGTTTTTCGCGCCGCGGAAACTGTCGCGGTGGCGGGCGTAGAAGCCGCCGGGCGGATAGACCGCGAAGCCGGCTTCGAACTCGAAAAGGCCGAGAAACAGGCGGGCGTTGAGGGCCGCGCGGAGGGCGTCGGCGGCGGCGAGAAAGTCCGCCTGCGCCGAGGTCGCGCCGTCGAGCCAGCCGAGGCGGGCGCGGCGCACCGACGCGTCGAGCATGTGGCCGTCCTCGCGGCCGACGCCGGCCGGCGTGTCGGCGAAGGCTCCGGCTTCGGCGTGAAGCGCCGCGATCAGGCCGGGCGCGAGCCAGCCGTCGAGCGTCGCCCAGCCGTGCGTCGCGAGATCGTCGGCGAGCGCGGCGAGGCGGTTGTCGCCGACCG
>JAJFFL010000209.1 GCA_021776705.1 Alphaproteobacteria bacterium | reverse complement strand
CCGACCCTCGCCGTCGACGTGCCGAGCGGCGTCCTCGGCGACACCGGCGGCGTCGCCGGGCCGGCGTTCCGCGCCGACGCCACGGTCACCTTCTTTCGCAAGAAGCCGGCGCACGCGCTCGACCCCGGCCTCAGCCTCTGCGGCGACGTCGTGGTCGCCGACATCGGCCATCCGGCGTCGGTGTGGGACGCGTTGACGCCGGTCGCGTTCGAGAACGCGCCGCCGCTTTGGCGCGCCGCTCTGACCTGGCCGGACCGCGGCGCCCACAAACACGCGCGCGGCCGGCTCAGCGTCGTCTGCGGCGGCGCGGCGAACACCGGCGCGGCGCGGCTGGCGGCGCGCGCCGGGCTGCGCGCCGGTGCCGGGCTGGTCACCCTCGAGGCCCCGACCGAAGCCCTGGCGGTGGTCGCGGCGGCGTCGGCGGCGGTGATGACCCGCGGCTTCGCCCGCGCCGACGAACTGGCGCGCCACGTCGCCGAGCAGACCGCGGTGGTGATCGGCCCGGCCGCCGGCGTCACGGCGGAGACTCGGGCGGCGGTGGCGGCGTTGGCCGGCCAGACGCCGCGGCTGATCCTCGACGCCGACGCCCTGACCGTGTTCGCCGACCGCCCGGACGACTTGTTCGCGACGCTGCGGCCCGGCGACGTCCTGACCCCGCACCCCGGCGAATTCCGACGGCTGTTTCCCGATCTGGCGGCGGCCGACGCGCTGACCGCGGCGAAAACGGCGGCGGCGCGCTGCGGCGCGGTCGTGCTGCTCAAAGGCGCGACCACGGTCGTCGCGGCGCCGGACGGGCGCGCCGTCGTCAATCTGCACGCGTCGCCGTTTTTGGCGACGGCCGGTTCCGGGGACGTCCTCGCCGGCGTTCTCGGCGGCTGGGTCGCGCAAGGCGTGCCGACGTTCGAGGCGGCCGCCGCGGCGGCGTGGATTCACGGCGACGCGGCGCGGCGGCTCGGGCCGGGGATGATCGCGGAAGACCTCGTGGAGGCGCTTCCCATGACGCTCGCCCGGTTGTACGACGCGAGGCCTGCGGCGCCCCGCGGCGCCTGACCGCCGCCGGTCGGCGGCGAAACGACATCGCAAAAAGGAGGGCGCATGCCAGGCGACGAGAAGGACACGGCCGGACTCAGCGAGGCCGAAGCGCTTGCGTTCCACCGCTACCCGACGCCGGGCAAGATCGCCGTCCACGCCACCAAGCCGATGGCGACCCAGCGCGACTTGTCGCTCGCCTACAGCCCGGGCGTCGCTTGGCCGGTGAAGGCGATCGCGAAGGACGTCGACCGCGCCTACGACTACACGTCGAAGGGCAACATGGTCGCGGTGATCTCCAACGGCACCGCCATTCTCGGCCTCGGCAACCTCGGCGCCATCGCCTCCAAGCCGGTGATGGAAGGCAAGTCGGTCTTGTTCAAACGCTTCGCCGACGTCGACTCGATCGACATCGAAGTCACGACCGAAGACCCGGCGACGTTCATCTCGACGGTCAAGCACATCGGCCAGACGTTCGGCGGCATCAACCTCGAGGACATCAAGGCGCCGGAGTGCTTCGAGATCGAATCCACGCTGCGCGACGAACTCGACATCCCGGTGTTCCACGACGACCAGCACGGCACGGCGATCATCGCCGCCGCCGGCCTGATCAACGCCTGCGAACTGACCGGCCGCAAGATGAAGGACCTGAAAGTGGTCTGCCTCGGCGCCGGCGCCGCGGGCCTGTCGGTGATCGGGCTGATGAAGCTCCTCGGCGTCAAGCACGACAACGTTCTGGTCTGCGACCGCCACGGCGTCATCTACCAGGGCCGCGAAGAGGGTATGGACCAGTTCAAAGCGGCGCACGCCGTCGACACCAAGCGGCGCACGCTGGAGGAAGCCCTCAAGGGCGCGGACGCGTTCTTCGGCCTGTCGGTCGCGGGCGCGGTCAACGGCGACATGGTCAAGGCGATGGCCAAGAATCCGATCATCTTCGCGATGGCCAACCCGGACCCGGAGATCACGCCGGAAGAAGTGCGGGCGGTGCGTGACGACGCGATCATCGCCACCGGGCGGTCGGACTACCCCAACCAGGTCAACAACGTTCTCGGCTTTCCGTACATCTTCCGCGGCGCGCTCGACGTCCGCGCGCGGACCATCAACGAAGAGATGAAGGTCGCCGCCGCCCAGGCCCTGGCGCAGCTCGCGCGCGAGGACGTGCCCGACGAAGTCGCCGCCGCCTACGCCGGCCGGCGACTGACGTTCGGGCGCGACTACATCATTCCGGCGCCGTTCGACCCGCGCCTGATCTCCTACATCCCGCCGTTCGTCGCCCAGGCGGCGATGGACACCGGCGTGGCGCGCAAGCCGATCGACGACATGGACGCCTACCGCGAGGCGCTGCAGCGCCGTCTGGACCCGTCCGCGGGCCTGATGCAGCGGCTGCAGGCGGCGTGCAAGGCGGCGCAAAAACGCATCGTGTTCGCGGAAGGCGAAGAGCCGTCGGTGATCCGCGCCGCCTACGCCTTCCAGACGCAAGGCCTCGGCAAGGCGATCCTGGTCGGGCGCGAGGAGCAGGTGAAGCGCAACATGAAGCTGGTCGGCCTGCCGGCCGACGCCGAGCTCGAAATCGTCAACGCGCGGGTCTCCGACCGCAACCCGGATTTCGTCGAGTACCTGTACGCGCGGCTGCAGCGCCGCGGCTATCTGCACCGCGACGTGCAGCGGCTGGTCAACCAGGACCGCAACGTGTTCTCCGCCTGCCTCGTCGCGCACGGCGACGCCGACGGCATGGTGACCGGCGTGACGCGCCATTTCGACACCTGCCTCGACGACATCCGCCTCGTCGTCGACGCCCGTCCCGGCGAGCGCGTCATGGGCATGTCGATCGCGCTCGCCAAAGGCCGCACCCTGTTCATGGCCGACACCAACGTGGTGGAGTTTCCGACCGCCCAGGAACTCGCCGACATCGCCATGGAGGCGGCCTTCGCGGTCCGCCGGCTCGGGTTCACGCCGCGTGTGGCGCTGTTGTCCTATTCGACGTTCGGCCAGCCGGAAGGCGAGCGCTCGCAGAAAGTTTCGCACGCCGTCGCGATCCTCGACGAACGCGGCGCGGACTTCGAATACGAGGGCGATCTCGGGGCCGACGTCGCGCTCGACCCGGACCATCACCGACTCTACCCGTTCTCGCGCCTGACCGAGCCGGCGAACGTCCTGATCATGCCGGCGATTCATTCCGCCTCCATCGCAACCCGCTTGCTGGCCGCCGTCGGCGACGCCACGGTTATGGGCCCGGCGCTGATGGGGCTGACCAAGCCGGTGCAGATCTGCCGGCTCGGAAGTTCGGTGTCGGAGATCGTCACCATGGCGTCGATCGCGGCTTACGACATCGTCGGCGGCGCGGACCTCGGCATCAAAGACTAGCCGCCCGTGAGGCCGGTGGCCGGGGCGCGCCGATTTAGGGACGAACCATGAGTCAAAAGTCGGGGCGCGACCTCACGGAAGGCCCGATCTTCAAGCACCTGATGCGCTTCGTCGTGCCGATGAGCGTCGGCATTTCGGCGTCGATGGCGGTCGGGCTGATCGACGTCTTCTGGCTCGGCAAGCTCGGCACCCGGGAGCAGGCGGCCGTCGCCTTCGCGGTGCCGATCAGCTTCATGGTGTTTTCGGTCTCGATCGGCCTGTCGGCCGGCGCCGTCGCCGCGATCAGCCGCGAGGTCGGCAAGAAGGACCACAGCCAGGTGCGCCGTCTCGCCACCGACGCGCTGATGCTCGGCGTCCTGATCACCTTGGCGGTCACGGCGATCGGGATCGCGACGGCGCGGCCGCTGTTCGCGCTTCTCGGCGCCAAGGGCGACGTCCTCGAGATGACCGTCACCTTCATGTCGATTTGGTACCTCGGCCTGATCTTCCAGGTCGCGCCGATGATAGCGGCGGCGATCCTGCGTTCGCTCGGCGACGCGGTGCTGCCGAGCCTGGTGATGATCACCGCGGCGATCGTCAACGTCATCCTCGACCCGATCCT
>JAJFFL010000208.1 GCA_021776705.1 Alphaproteobacteria bacterium | reverse complement strand
GGTGTTGGCGAGCGCGCAGACGCCGCGCAACCGATGCCGAGACAACAGGTCCAGATGAATCAGGACCCGCAACTGCGGCCGCCCCGACCGCTCCAAGGACCAAGCCGCCGGCGCCGCCGCGCCGTCGCCGAACGCAGAGGGCCGCACGTTCATGCGGCGTGACCGCTGGTGTCCGCGAGCATCTGTGCTTCCCAATAAGCGGACACGCGAGCCACGTCCCCGATTGTGTGCGCCAAGTCCTGCGCCGCGCGCGCGGTGCGCCGAATCTCGGACGGGTTTTCGATCAGCCACGCCAAGGCGCGCCGCCACACTTCCGGATCGTTGTCGAGAAGAAACCCGTTTTCGCCGTGCGTGACGCGATCCCGGAACGGGTCGCGACGGCTGTAGAGCCCGACGGCGCCGAGCCGCGCGGTGTCCAAAATTTTCACGAACGACTTGCCGGCGTTGTACGGGGTGTTGAGCATCGGGGCCAAGCCGATGTGCGCTCGGGTGTTCGACGCCATTTCCTTGTACTCGTCCCAGAGCATCTCCTTGACGACGCGCACGCGCTCCAGGCCCGACAGCTCGGGTGGGGCCATTTTTCCCATCAGCAATTCAAAGGACACGTGTTCGTAGGCGTCATGAACGGCACGGATCGCCGGCGCGATCGCGGCGACGTCGTCGCGATGGACCAGGGTGCCGTGATAGGCGACACGGATCTCGGCCGTGTCGTCGAGATGATCGAGGTTCGCGGGCGGTTGCAGATAGGGCGGCTCCAAAAGATCCGTCTTGTCGCTGTCGTATCGCGCCTTCAGCCAAGGCGAGGTGACCACGACACGGTGCGCCAGGTGCAGCAGCGCCTGAAATTCGCCATGGGCCGTTCCGGTCATGCGGTGGCGGTAGCGAGTCGGCAGACGCCGGTCGTCTTCGGCGAGAGCCAGGTCGTCGTCGATGACGTAGTAGAGGCCGCTCAAGCGTTCCCGTCGCCGCATGATCGACTGCAGCCATTCGCGCGTCAGGTAGCGCGAAACGATCACCCAGGCGCCGTCGACGAGCAGCGCCTCGCGCTCGGCGAGGCTCGAGTCGTCGCCGTCCAAATCGACGACCTGAAAATCGACGCGGCCGTGCTCGGCGAGGGACTGAAACGCTGACAACACATAGAGATCGTCAGTCGGCGCGGCCGCCCGGCGCAGCAAGACGACGCGCGCGGGCCCGGAACGGCTCACAACGGCCGCCGACCGCGCCGCCGGCGGCGCCACGATGATCGGCAAACGGCCTTCACTGTAGGCGTCACGGCACAGCCGCAGCGCATGGTGCGTGGTCGTCCCGCCGTTGCGCGACTCGACGTCGACTAACACCGAGCCGGATTGGCCGCCGAGATCCACGCTCCCGTAGCTCGCCGCGCCGACGGCCGGCTTGCCGTTGACGAACACCCTGGAAAGGTCGAGATCGTGGCCGTTCGGAGTCGGCGGCGCGAACGCGTCCGACTCGACGGCGGAGCGCGTTTCAACCGGCGTCGACGCCGGATCGGCGGGCGCGCCGGTCGCCGGATCCAACGCCAGCCACGCCGCCGGAGGCCGGTCGTCGAAACACACGTAGATGTGAATCAGGCTCGCCGAGTCTTCGAGCGGCGCCGCGTCGAACACGATCGGCGCGTTTTCCGCCAAGCTCGACGTTTCGGCGGCCCAGGCGCCGACGCACACCCCGGCCTGGTAGGCCGAGACGCGCCGCGGGCGCCGCCCGCCACAACGCGGATCGCAGAAAATCCGATCGCCTTCAACCCGCCCCCACCCCGTCACGATCGGCGTGCGATGCCGGTGCGCCGCTGGCGTGTCGAGCCACACCCGGCGCGACCGCCACAGCCGGCGCAAACCTTTGCGGTCGACGATCGACAGATCGACACGCAACACCACGTCGGCGGGATCCAGGACCAGCTCGGCCTCGAAATTCAATGGGTTGGCCGCGTCGCCGAGCGCGTGCACGTCGGATCGAAAATCCGTGACCTTCGCCGCTCCTCGGCGTCCGTTGAGCCGGACGTCTAGGCTGCGATGGCGGCTGGCGTCCCAATCGATCCAGCCCTTCACCCACATGGTTTGCGCGGCGACGATGTCGTTGATCGCCGGGGTTTCGACTTCACCGCCTACGGCGGCCGCCGAGGCGGGGCGCGCCGCGCCCGCAAGCTTTGGCTCGACGTCCGCAAGTCGGTTCAGCTCTCGGACCGTTTCAGCCAAAACCGTCATCGTCTCTGGACGAATCAGCACGTCCGCGGACCGGATCCCCATCAAGGCCATCACCTCGACCTCGATCAGGTTGAACGCCGCCTCGACGGTGTCGACGGTGAACGCCCGCCGTTTCGTCGTGAACAGATTTCGTACGATGAAGCCGCCGTCGTCTTTCTCGATCACCACGTAGACCGACATCAACCGCCAGGCGACGGGCTTGAACGTCCGTCGCAGCCGCTCCAAACGCAATCGCGGAACGGGCGCCAGGACGACATGCGGATCGGCCGCGCGAACGGCCTGCTCGACGGCGCGGGCATGGACTTCGGTCCATCGACCGTCCCCGCCAGGCGCGATCTCGACGGACACGGTTTCGTGCCCTCGCCGTGCCGCCTCGCCGGCGAGCGCGGACGCCGCTTGGTCCAGAGCGTCGCCGCCGGCTTGCGGATTGAAGGTGACGATTCTCATGACCGCGCGTTGGAGAACCGCCGCTTGGTCACCCGATAGAGATTTGTCGCGGAGTTGCGCGCCGCCCTGAGAACCAAGCCGGCGAAAAACTTGCGCGGCACGAGGTAGCGGGCAAGTCCGGCCAGGGTCGGCGCCGTCTCGATGGGCGCCGGCGCCGATCGGCGCAACCGGCGCGCCGCGGTCAATTCGGATTAGAGGCGCTCGCACTTCTGGCGAACTTGTTCCAACTCCGAAGCGAGCGCGGCGCGCCGCGGCGCCGCGCCGCGATCCGCGCGCTTGGCGAGACGGCCGCGCAACTTCTCGACCGTTTCGGTCAGCGCGCGGCGCCGGTCGTCCTGATTCTTCACGCGGTCCTTTAGCTTGGAGATCGTCGCCGTCTGCATGGCGAGATGGCTGCGCAACTTCTCGACCGCCGCCGTGAGCGCGCCGAGCCGGTTGTCCTGATTCTTCACCCGATTTCTAAACTTGGAGATCGTCGTCGTCTGCAAGCCGAGCGCCACGTTGGCCTAATTCAGCTTGGCGTCGTATTCCTCCAGCAGCCGGCGCGCGTCGGACTCGGCTTGTTCGACTTCGTCGAGCCGACGACGCAGACCCTTGGCGTCCGCGGCGAACTCTCGCGCCTCCAGTTGCGCGGCTTCAACGCGCACGGAGCGCCGCCATTGAGTTTCTTCGTCCACGATGAGGTCCAACGTTGTCGTCACCAAACGGCGGCTCTTGTCTCAGACATCGAACGCCCTACCGCGAGCAAGCGATCGGGGCCGACATGGGGTTGGTTTTCCTATATCCGTTCCCCGCGGCCCAGCCAAGGCAAGCCCCGCCGCGGCCTGGCGCCCGGTCCAAACGAAGGAGCCGACGGTCATGAGCGAGGTGAAGAAGAGTCGGTCTGCAGCTGCGTCGAAGCCGCCGCCGCGCGAGTCCGGCCGCGAGGCTCCGGTATCCGGCTGGGTCTGGGGCGCCCACGCCGGCCTCGCCGCTTTGGCCAACCCGGAACGCAAGATCGAGCGCGTCCTGGCCAGCCGCAACGCGGCGCGCGACCTGCCGGCGGACACCAAGCGGCTGGAGGTCGTCGACCCCAAGGACATTGACCGCGCCTTGCCGCCGGGCGCCGTCCACCAGGGCCTGGCGGTGTTCTGCCGGCCGCTCGACTCCGCGCCCCTGCATGATTTCGTCAACCGCAACGCCGGCGTGCTGGTGGTGCTCGACCAGGTCACCGACCCGCACAACGCCGGCGCGGTGTTTCGTTCCGCAGCCGCGTTCGGGGCGGCGGGCGTCATCTTGCAGGACCGAAAAGCGCCGCCGCTCATGGGCGCCTGCGCCAAGGCCGCCGTCGGCGCCGTGGAACGCGTGCCGCACGCCCGCGTCGTCAACATTTCCCGGGCGCTCGGCGAACTGCGCGACAAGAATTGGCGGGTCGTCGGCTTAACCGGCGGCGCCGAAACGACGCTTTCGGACGCCGTCGCCCGCACGGACAAGCTGGCGCTCGTCGTCGGCGCCGAAGACAAAGGACTGCGACCCGGCGTCGCCGCGGCCTGCGACGTTTTGGCCCGCATCCCCATCGACGCCGCGGTCGACAGCCTCAACGTCTCCAACGCCGCCGCCATCGCGCTGTATGAAGCGGCGCGGGCGCGTTGCGGACATTAAGCAAGTGTCACGCGCCTGAAACCGTCGCGTCGTGACAGGGATCGCAGACTGCGTTTCGGCAGACAGGGGGAACGCCATGCGATTCTGGCATTCGGCGCCGGCGGCGCTGATCTTCGCTCTCGCGTGTTCGGCGCAAGAACCGGAGCCTGACTCCGGCGGCGCCGAGTACGTCGTGGCGTTTTCCGACGATGATTTTCCGACCGCGCACGTCACCGCGGTTCTGACCGTCACGGGCGGCGCGATCACAATGTCCGACTTCTGGGCGTCGTTTTTTGATGATCCGCGCGGCTGGGCCGGATTCGTGACCATCGAGTCGGCGCAGGACGCCTCAGGCGCTGCATTGCCTGTCGCCGAGACCGCCCCCCACGGCTGGTTGTTGGGCGACGGGTATTCGGGCGTCGCCACGGTCGCGTACACGGTCGACTATTCGTTCGCCGATCAACGCTGGGACGCCGGCAACGAGCAGGTCGCGCTGCACGTCGGCGACGCCCTGTTCACGACCGGCCTGCCGCTGTTCGTGTTCGCGCCGGCGACGACGTCGGCGCGCGTGCGCTTTGAGCTCCCCGACGGCGCGGCGGTCGCGACCGCCGGGCCGGACGCCGACGGTGTCTACGAACCTACAAGTCTCGACCGCCTGCTGCGCAACGCCCTCGTCGTCGGCGACCACCACCAGTCGATTCTCGAAGCGGGCGGCATGGAGCTGCGTATCGCCTTGCTCGGGGAGATCGCTCGATCCGGCGACCGCGTCGAGCGCGCCGGCGCCGACATACTCAACTACTACGTGGAGATGTTCGACGAACGGCGGCCGTCGCAATTTCTCATGGTCGTGATTCCGGGGCCGAACGACGGCGAGGGCTACTTCGACTCGTTCGCGTCGTCGCAGCCGAACGCGCCAGTCGATCACGACGTCGCGGTGTGGGCGGGCTCGATCGCCCACGAATTCCTGCACTATTGGAACGGCAAGAAAATCGCGTCGGCCTGGGAGACCCGCGCCGAACGCCAGTGGTTCTCGGAGGGCTTCACCGAATACTTCGCGGTCACCGCGCTTCGCGACCTCGGCTACGTCGACGACCGGCGGTTCGAAGAAATCATGTCCCAGTATCTCAGCTTCCACGCGTTTTTCGCGGTCAACCCGAACTACGCCGACGTGACCTTGAGAACCGCCGGCGCGAGCAAATGGGCCAACCGGCCGGGCGTTTATGACAGCGGAACCGCCGCGGCCTTCTGTCTCGACGGCGAAATCCGCGCGGCGAGCGGCGGCGATCGGGATCTTTCGGACTTGATGCGCTTGATGAACGACCGCTTCGGACGCACCGGCGACTTCTACGTTTACGACGACATCGTCGCCGCCGCGTCGGAGATCGCGGGACGCGACCTGTCCGCGTATTTCGACGCGCACGTTTCGGGCAAGGAGCCGCTTCCACTGACGACGTGCGCGACGCAGATGGGTTACCGCGCGACCGTCGACGGCTATCATGTGATGCTGCGCTCTCTCGACCAATGAGCTGATCGCCATGACGAAATTCACCGGCGGCTGCCTGTGCGGCGGCGTCCGCTTTGTCGCGGACGGCGCGCCGCGGCGCGTCGGCGTGTGCCACTGCGCCTCGTGCCGCAAGGCGACCGGCGGCGCCTTCTCGGTCTACGTCGATTTCGTCCGCGACGCCGTCGTGTTCGACCGCGCGCCCGCAGTCTTCCGGTCCAGTCGCGGCGTCGAGCGTCTGTTTTGCGCCAACTGCGGCGCGGCGCTGGCCTACCGTGGCGACGGATCGGCGGACGAAATCAACCTGCACCTTGGCGCCTTCGACGCGCCGGCGGCGTTTGCGCCAAACGCCGTGTCGTTCGAGGCGGACGGCTTGACCTGGGCCCGCGCGGCCCTTGCCGCATTGCACCTGGAGAATTACGGATGACCGAACATCACGGCGGCTGCCTGTGCGGCGCGACACGCTTCACGTTCATCGGCGCGCCGAAGTTCGTCGGCAATTGCCATTGCGCCAGTTGCCGGCGCTGGTCGGGTGCGGCGATGTCGACGTTTGTCGGCGGCCGCGACGATCAGGTCGCCTGGAGCGGCGCGGCGCCCGCCGTCTACGCGTCGTCGCCCGGGGTCGAGCGCCGGCATTGCCCGACCTGCGGCACCGCTCTCGCCTACCGCGGCGAAGGCTGGCCGGGCGAAACCCACCTGATGCTCGGCGCTTTCGACGATCCGACCGCGTTTGAGCCGGCCGGCGACGCGTTCAGCGGCGAAGCCTTGCCTTGGCTCGCGCCAGGCGCGAAGCGGGCTTGACGCTTTCGGCCTCAACTTCGCCGCCGGGACGCGGTACAACCCCATGAGTTGGGGACACAGGCGGCGTTCGGGAGGCCGACGATCATGATGGATTATGTGAACCAGGCGCTGGAGTTCATCCAGACGCCCGTGGGCATGGGGGTCGGCGTCGTCGCCGCCTTGGTGGTGCTTTTCATCATCCGAAAGCTGCTGAGCCTGATTTTTTCGGTCGCCGCCATCGGCCTGTTGATTTGGGCCGGCATGCGGTTCAGCGACGAGCAGCTGATCGCCGCCAACACCGCGCCGGTGATTGAGCGCATGGCCGCCGCGGTCGAGATCGCCTCGGCGACGAGCGCGCCGACCGCGGCCCGGGCCTTCCCCGGCGGCTTCGCCGCCGCGGCGGAGCGCGCCGCGCCGACGCTTGAGAGCGTGCCGATCGCCTACAACCGCCCGACGGAGATGCGGCTCGGCCGCGCCGCCGACGTGCGCATGATCATCGACTCGTCCGGCACGACCGACCTCCAAGCCGCGCTTGAGGGCTTCATCGGCGAAATCATCGAGTCCGAGGCCGAGGTCTCGTCACGCGTCTCCGCGCACCTGTCCGGCCGCGACGGGCTCGAAGTTCGGCCGCTGACGCCGGAGCTGCAGGAACTGGACCCGGCCGGATCCAACACCTGGCAATGGAACGTGATCCCGAAAAAATCCGGGGCCCGGACGATGGAGCTGTCGATCTACGCCTACCCCGCCGACAGCGACACGGCGCGGCCGGTGCGCACCTACACGGACACGATCACGGTCGACGTCCAGACGATGGACCACGTCTACGCGTTCGCCCAAACCTCGGAGCCGGTCGTCGGCTTCGCCGCCGGCGGCGCATCGCTGCTGCTCGCGGTGTGGACCTTCTTTCGCCGCCGCAAGCGGGGGTGAGCGAACCGCGCGATCCCCGCGCGCACCTCGCCACTCACGAGGTCACGAACCAGGCTGAGCCGTTTGGCGACATCGACCTGTGGCGCGGCGACGCGCTGGTTCGCGGCTGCGCGGAAAACGCCTGGGCGCTGGCGGACGTCGGCGACACGGCGCGCGCGGATCACGCCGCCCATCTCGCGACCTTCGGCGCCGCCGCCGGCGCGGAGGACGCCCGCGCCCTGGGCCGTCTGGCGAACGAGAACCCGCCCAAGTTCACGCCCTTCGACCGTTTCGGCCGGCGCGTCGACGAAGTCGAGTTTCACCCCGCTTATCATGACCTGATGGCGCTCGGCCTCGGCGGCGGAGTCTCGGCGCGGGCCTGGACGCATTCGGACGGCGGCCACGTCGCCCATGCCGCCCTGATGACGATGATGGGCGTCGCAGACGCCGGCGTCTGCTGCCCGAGGTCGATGACCTACGCCGTCACGCCGGCTCTGGCGGCGTCGGAGTGGTCGAACGCGGAATGGCGCCCGCGCGTCGTCGCCGGCGCCTACGACGCCCGCGCGATCCCGGCGACGGAAAAGGCCGGCGCCACCATGGGCATGGCGATGACGGAGAAGCAGGGCGGCTCCGACGTGCGCGCCAACGCCACCCGCGCCGAGCCGCTCGACGGCTCCGCCGACGAGGTCGCGCTGGTCGGGCACAAGTGGTTCTGCTCGGCGCCGATGTCGGACGCCTTCCTGACCCTCGCCTACGAAGACGCCGGCCTCTCGTGCTTTCTGGTTCCGCGTTGGACGCCGGACGGGAAGCGCAACGCGATCGAGATTCAACGCCTCAAGGACAAGCTCGGCGACCGCTCGAACGCGTCGTCCGAGATCGAATACAAGCACGCCTGGGCGCGGCGCGTCGGCGAGCCGGGACGCGGCGTGCGCACCATCATCGACATGGTCCACCACACCCGCCTCGACTGCCTCGTCGGCTCGGCCGGCGGCGTCCGCCACGCGACCGCCCTGGCGATCCGGCACTGCGAAGGACGCGCGGCGTTTCAGAAAAAGCTGATCGACCAACCAGCGATGATGAATGTCCTCGCCGACCTGGCGCTGGAGTCGATCGCCGCCTACGCCCTCGCCTTCCGCGTCGCGTCCGCCTTCGACGACCCCAAACAAGCCGATTTCGCCCGCATCGCGACGCCGCTCGCCAAGTACTGGCTGTGCAAGCGCCAGCCGGGCGCCGTTTACGAGGCCGTGGAGTGCCACGGCGGCGCCGGCTTCGTCGAGGACAGCGGCCTGCCCCGCCTGTTCCGCCAATCGCCCTTGAACGCGATCTGGGAGGGCTCAGGCAACGTCATCGCCCTCGACGTCCTGCGCGCGATCGGCAAGGAACCGGAGGTGTTCGAGGCGCTGCTCGCGGAACTGGAGAATTTCGCCGGCCAGGACCGCGGCCTCGACGCTCTCGCCGCCTGGCTCAAGGACGCGCCGTCGTCCGGCGCGCTGTCAGAGCCCGGCGCCCTCCTGTTCGCCGAACGCGCGGCGCTGGCGCTGCAGGCGGCGGCGGTGGCGCGGCTCGTCGATCAAGAAACGTTTGAGGCGTTCACCACCTTGCGCATCCTGCAGCCGTCGCATTTATACGGCGCGAACGCGGACAACGTCGGGCGGGAGCGCTTGATCGAGAAGGCCAGGTGGTCGGCCTAAAAATTCCCCACCGCTCGGTTCCACCGGTACAGCACGTGCGCCGTCAGGTGATAGCCGGCCGCCGCAATCCAGCGCAGCCCCGGCGCCCGCGCGAGCTTCGCCGCCCAGCCCCACCCCGGCGTCTCGGCCCAGATCGCCGCCACCGCCGGCATGCCGACGAGCAGGTTTCCCTCGCGGTCGACGGCGTGGAGCTTGAGGCGGACGTCGTCGAGCGTGGCGCCGCGTTCGGCGAGCCGCTCCGGCTCGTCGTTGATGTCGCGCCAAGTCCGACCGTCGTCGTCGGGCGGCTGCGCGCGTTTGAAGCTTTCCACCCCCGCCCGGCACACCGGACAGGCCGAGTTGTAGACCACCTCCAAAGGGCGCTCAGGCATGTGAGCAATCTATGCCGCCGAGCCCCTCGCCGCGATGCGTCGTGCGGTCGCTAGCCTGAGATCGCGCCCCAGACGCCGAAGACGGCGGTGCCGAGCAACGTCCCCAGCGCGTAGCCGAGCACGCCGACGAGCACCCCCGGGGTCACCAGGTCGCGCCAACCCTTCGCCGCCGCCAGCGCCGGCGCCGTCGTGGCCCCGAGCACCGCGGCGTTGGAGGCGGTGATCAGCTCCGGCAAGGAGAGCCGGAACACCGAACCGAGACCGAACAAGATCACCGAGTGAACGCTGAGGATGATGATCACCATTGGGATCACGATCGGCGCGTTCTGCAACATCGCCTGCACGTCGGCCCCGGCCGCGATGGCGGCGAAGAACACGAACGCGAGGCCGAGACCGATTTCGTAGCCGCCGTGCAGCTTGTCCATCGTCTTCGGGATCGCGGTCGCCGGAATCAGCGCCAGGACGGTGATGATGACGTAGCGGAGATAGCCGCCGAACAGGCCGCGGTCGCCGAAGCGCTCGGCCAGATCGGCGCTGATCGCTGGCACCAGAACGCTGTCGCCGAGCCGCACGATCGCGTCGGCGACGGCGACAATGACCAGCGCCAGCGCCAAGGACACCGTCAGCGTCAGCGCCGTCGGCATGCCCTCCGGGGTCTCCGGATCGGCGTCGCCGCCGGTGTGGTCGATCGGCACGAACTTGCTCGCGAGCCACGTCCAGCCCGGCAAGATGGCGAGCATGCCGAGGAACACCGCGCTGGCCATGTTGTCGACCGCCACCGAGGCCGACACGAAGCTCGGAAATTCACGCAGCCCGGTCATGTCGAGCAGCGCCGCGAAGTTCACCGAACCGCCGACATAGGTTGCGGTGAAGGCGCCCGCGACCGCGGCTTCCGGCACTTCGAAATTCAACAAGGACATGGCGACGACGACCCCGACCACGGTGCCGAACGCGGCGAGCATGAACGCCCCGAACATGCGCGTGGTTTCGAAGATGATGCGCTTGAGGTCGGCCTTGAACAGAAACAAGGGGATCAGGATCGGGACGAAATAGTCGAACACGAAGCCGTAGGCCGGCGCGTCTTTCGGAATGACGTTGAGGTTGGAGAGCAGCACCGCCCCGAGAATCGCCCACACCGCGCCGGTGAGCAGCGCGCCCCATTTGGTCTTCTCAAGCAGAAAGCCGCCGGCGGCGATGGCGAACAAGGCCGCCATCACGGCCAAGTTGTTGTCGGCGGGGATCAGGGACATGGGAACGCTCCGATGACGCGGCGTTCCCACGGAACGCAAAATTGACATCGCATCATGTCAGCAAGGCTTCGCGACGTCACCCGTAAGCCCCGTGGTCGTGCGCGACGGCCGCCGAAATCTCCCGCATCAAGGCGAAGGCGCGCTCAAGCGGATCGACGACGTCGGCGTGAAGGCGCGCGTAGCCCACCTCCGCCGCGGCGGCGTCGGCCGGCTCGTCCATAAGCGAAGACGCCTGCGCCGCGTCGCCGCCAGAGGGAAACGCGTCGCGCAAAGCCGCCACCGCGTCGTCGACGCGCAAGTCCAGAACGAAGTCGACGACGTCGTCCTTGGTGACGTCGTTGCGCGGCGAAAACACCGGCGTCCGCGCCGCGAGCAGACTCGCCCGCATCATCAGCGCCACGCGCACCGCGTGCAGCAGCTGGACGCGCCTCCGGCTCGCCGCCAGTTCGGCCGACTCATCGCCGGCGAGCGCCAGACTGTCGAACGCGGCCACGTCCGACATCGCCAAGTTCGCGAGCCGCGCCAAGGCGCCGAAGCGGCGTTGCGCGGCGAGTCGGGCGGCCAGAACTTGCGCCGGCGCGGCCAAGCCCGGCTCCGCGCCGCCGTGGGCGCGGTTGGCCCACATCGTCGGATCGAACGCGGCCGCGTAGGCGCGCAGGGCCGGCACGCTGGCGCGGGCGCGGGCGGCGCCGATCAGCGAAAACGCCCGCGCGAAACGCGGCGACGCGGCGGCAAGATCGGCGAGCCGGTCCGGATCGACACGAAGCGCGGCGCGCACGCTTCCGGCGACGTTCAGCGGCGCGCCGATCTGCTGCAGCATCGCGTTGTGAGGAATCGCCCTTACGCCACGCAGCCCCTCCACGGCGCCCGCCTCGCTGCGCCGGCGAGTCTTGCGCGGTCCGGACGGCGGCAGCAGCTGGCTGGGAAAACCGCTGAGGACAGCCTGGTAATCGGCGTCGCGGTAGAGATCTTCCTGATTTTCCTTCAGCGCCCGATAAACGTCCCAGGTGAACGCGATGTCGCCGTAGAACGGGTCGTCGGCCTCCCGCGGCGGCGGATCGAGCGCGTCGGCGACCA
>JAJFFL010000207.1 GCA_021776705.1 Alphaproteobacteria bacterium | reverse complement strand
CGCGCCGCTCGAACGGCGCGTCTTGGTCGGCGATTCGGTCGCCGACGTGTTGTCGGACGAAGAAATGAACACCCTTCGTGAAGAGAGCGAACTGGTCACCGGCGGCTACTCGGAGTTCGAGTTGGCGAGCTACCGGGAGGGGCACCTGACTCCCATCTTCTTCGGGTCCGCTCTGCGATCGTTCGGCGTTCGGGAGCTGCTTGACGGCTTGGCCGACGTCGCGCCCGGGCCCAAGCCCGTGCAAAGCGTCGACGGGCCGAAGATCGATCTGTCGAATCCGGAGGTTTCCGGTTTCGTGTTCAAGGTGCAGGCGAACATGGACCCCAACCATCGCGACCGGGTCGCCTTCATGAAGCTGGTGTCGGGCAAGTTTCGGCGCGGCATGAAGCTGCGCGCCGCCGATTCAACGAAGCAGATCACGGTGTCGTCGCCGATCATGTTCTTCGCCCAGGATCGTGAGATCGCCGATGAAGCCTTCGCCGGAGATGTGATCGGCGTGCCCAACCACGGCGTGCTGCGGGTCGGCGACAGCCTCAGCGAGAGCGGCAAGCTGAAATACGCGGGCATTCCCAACTTCGCGCCGGAAATTCTTCGCCGCGCCCGCGTCACCGACCCGCTCAAGGCCAAGCACCTGCGCAAGGCTCTCGAAAGCCTGGCCGAGGAAGGCGTCACGCAGCTGTTTCGGCCGACGATCGGCGCCGACATGATTGTCGGCGCGGTCGGAGCCTTGCAGATCGACGTGATGGCCGAACGGATTTCGACCGAATACGGCCTCGACGTCTTGTTCGAACAGCCGCCTTTCGAAACCGCGCGGTGGATGTCGGGCGACGACGAGGATCTGGAGAAGCTTGAGTCCGGCTATCGACTTCAGCTTGCCGTGGACCTCGACGGGGCGCCGGTTTTTCTGGCGAAGAGTTTGTGGGAAGCCAACTACGTGGCGGAAAAACACCCCAAGATTCGATTTATGACGACACGGGAGCGACGCGCATGACCACGCCGAGCGAACGAGCGGATCAGATCGTCGAAGGCGCGCGCCGTTATTGGGCCGACTTCGTGGACGTCATGTCCACCAGCGTTTTCGGCCAGAGCGTCGGCGATTTGCTGTTGGCGTTGGCGGCGGTGATCGTCGGGTTCGTGTTGCGCGGACTTTTGACCAAGTGGGGCGTCGGAACGTTGCGCGCGCTCGCCGGCAGCACGAAATTTTCGTTTGACGACGCGTTCATCGACGCGGTGTCGCCGCCGTTGAAACTCGGGCCGGTGCTGCTTGGGTTTTTTGTGGCCGTGGAACTTCTCGGGATCGACGACGAAACCGTCAGACCGGTCATCGACCACCTTCTGACCGCCGCTGTCATCTACATGGTGTTCTGGTCGCTGTATCGGCTGGTCGAACCCTTGTTCAGAACCCTGAAGCCGTTGCGGAAGCTGATGAATTCAGCGGTGATCGACTGGGCGCGATCGGTGACCAAGGGGATCGTCGCATTTGTCGGCGGCGCCGCAGTCTTGCAAGAATTCGGCATCCCCGTCGCGCCATTGCTCGGCGGGCTCGGGATTTTCGGCGTGGCCGTGGCGCTCGGCGCCCAAGACTTGTTCAAGAACCTGATTGCCGGCGTCAACATTTTGATCGAACGACGGTTTCAACCAGGCGAGTGGATCCTCGTCGACGGCGTCGTCGAAGGCACGGTGGAGAAAATCGGCTTTCGCTCGACCAAGGTGCGGCGCTTCGACAAGGGACCGGTGTACGTCCCGAACACGATCCTCTCCGACAATCCCGTGACCAATTTTTCGCGGATGACTCATCGCCGGATCAATTGGGTGATCGGGGTCGAGTACCGCACCACAAAGGAACAGCTCCGCCGCATTCGCGATGAGATTGAATCCTACGTGTCCGGAAGCGACGACTTCGCCCTGCCGCCGGACGTGCCGATGTTCGTGCGCATCGACAAATTCTCGAACTCATCGATCGACATCATGCTGTACTGCTTCACCAAGACGATCGTATGGGGCGAATGGCTTGAGATCAAAGAGCGGCTGGCCCTCGCCATCAAGGACATCGTCGAGTCGGCTGGCAGCGGCTTTGCGTTTCCGTCTCAAACGATCTACTTCGGCGGCCACGACGGCGACGCGCCGGAAGTGTTTCAGCCGCCTGCGACGTCCGCTTCGAACTAGGCGGCCTGAGCGTCTTTGCGGACCTTCCAAAATCGCATCACCCGATGCGCGGCTTCGACCGGCACGGCGTCGTAGATTTCGCCCAAGGATTCAAGGTCGTTTTGCGTGCGTTCCGCGCTGGTGGAACGCAGCACAGCCAGCGCGAGAAAGTCGTCGCGAGGCATATCGACCGAACGGCACGCGATGGCCATCGGATCGATGTCGGGGTTGTCGGCGACGCGCCGCGCGGCGTGAAAATCAAGCCCTGTCAGATCCGCAAAACCGACGACGAACCGTGTCGGTTCTTTTTCCCTTAGGAAGACCGCGAGAAGCGCTGGATCGAGTTGCTTGCGCAGTTTTTTGACCTGAATGAACTTCACCGCGTCGTCGTAGTCGCGCGGCAGGGTCTTGGAATTGCGGCGCAATCGTTTCCGGGCGGCTTCGAACGCGCTCTTCAACTCCGCTTCGCTGAACCCGTCCATGCGCTCGGCGATCTCATCGCGGAGCTTGTGTTCGACGACCAGAAACATTTCGTTGAGAAGATCGGGAGGGAGTTCGTCGCGGCGCACCAGCGGGGCGTGAAGAGCGCCGTTGTCGCCGGACTTGTCGACCAAAGTCTCCATGGCGTGGCGTGACAGCCGCGCGTCGACGTTTGACGCCAAGGCGACGAGGGCTTCGGATTCACCGCGCTCCGCCACCACATCTGCGACATTTTCCGGCAGATCCGTGCGCCCGGCGATGGCCGCGAGATGGGCTTCGCCCTTGGCTTGGGCGACGTGCAGGAGATCGTCTTCGGTCAAGACGCCGCCGCGTTCCAGCAACGGCCTCGCCACGTCGATGGCGTCCATGGCGAGTCGCCGGACCAGCCCGGACGGGGCGTGCCCGGCGTCCGCGAATCGCTCGGCCAATTCGGCGCGCACGCTTTCCGCGACGTCGGCCGCCACGGTGGTCAAGATCTGATCCACGTGCTCGCCCGAAGCGCCGTCGCGCGCCGCCGGCGACTCGATGAACAAGTCGGTGATGTCGCGCAAGAGCTCGCGCCGCTTGTCGCTCGACGTCTCGTGCGCCAGCGCTACGAGTTTGGTGAGGTGTCCGCTGCTGCTCGTCATCGATTTTCAGCGTCCGGTCGGTCCGCGAATCAGGCCTTTTGATCTTCCAGCGCGTAGGTAAACAAATTGCAATCGAGTCGGCGGCCGCGAGCTTAGAGGCCGTCGCCTTCTTCGATCCGGCTGAAATCCGACACCAGGGACGCGTAGAACGACCCCAGCTCTTGTTCGCGTGGGGACGCCGCGAGCGGTTCAGGAACGTCCAGCGCCTCGACTTCCACGCCTTCATGCGCGGCGGTCATGAACCGGCTCCAGATCACCGCGGGCAGACCGCCGCCGGCGACCTTGTTCATCGGGCTGTCGTCATCGTTTCCGACCCAAACGCCGGCGACGATTTCGGTCGAGAAGCCGACAAACCAGGCGTCGCGCCAAATTTGACTAGTTCCGGTCTTGCCGGCGACGTCGACGCCGTCGACCGCCGCGGCCCTGCCGGTGCCGCTGACCACGACCGAGCGCATCATGCCGCCGATTTGCCGGGACAGTTCTTCGTCGTAGACCCGTTGAGCTTCAAATTCCGGTCGGGCGTACAGCGTTTCGCCGCGCGTATCTGTAATTTCGTCAATAATGTAAGTGGGTTGCCGGAAGCCGCCGTTGGCGAACACAGCGTAGGCTCCGGTGATTTCCAGCAGCGTGACCTCTTGCGAACCCAGGGCGATCGACGGCAACGGCCGAAGCGAGCTTTCGATGCCGAACCGATGCGCGAGTTCAATGACCTTTTCTTCGCCGATGTCGCGCACGATTTGGGCCGATATCGTGTTGATCGATTGCTTGAACGCCTCATGCAGCGTCATCGGACCGCGAAAGCCGCTGCCGTAATTCGTCGGCGACCAGCCGTCGATCGTGACCGGTTCGTCGACGAAAACGCTGAGCGGGGTCATCCCGTTCTCAAAAGCCGCCGCAAACACCAGTGCCTTGAACGCCGATCCCGGCTGGCGCTTCGCCTGGGTGGCGCGGTTGAACTTGCTGATATCGTAGGACTTGCCGCCGACCAGGGCGAGTATGGCTCCGTCCGGCCGCAACGCCGCCAGGCTCGCCTGCTCGGCCGCGGATTCTTCTCCGAATTCGTTCAGAATTTGGTTGACCGCGTTTTCGGCTTCCATTTGGAGCCGGCCGTCCAGCGTGGTTCGGATCACCAGGTCCGGAACATCGTTCGGCAACAGCCGGCGGGCCTCTTCGATCGCGAAATCGAAGGCGTAGCCGTAGTCGTCGGCGTCGTCTGGGTCGCCTTCGGCCGGCGGCGGCTGAATCGTCGGGGGGGTCGCTTCGGCGGCGGCCTTCTGGTCGGGGGTGATGTAGCCGGCGTCGAGCATCGCCGCCAACACGTCCGAGGAACGGTCGAAGGCGCGTTCCGGATAGCGCAAAGGGTCGAAATCCGACGGCGCTTTCGGCAGGCCCGCGAGCAGCGCCGCTTCGGTGAGATTGACCTCCCGCGCCGGCTTGCCGAAGAAGCGCCGCGACGCCGCGTCGACGCCGTACGCCCGGCCGCCCAGGTAAACGCGGTTGAGATAAAGGGTGAGTATTTCCGGCTTTTCGATTTGCTTCTCGAGCCGGGTGGCCAGCCGCATTTCCTGAAGCTTGCGCTTCATGGTGCGTTCCGGGGTCAAAAACAGGTTCTTGACCAGTTGCTGCGTGATCGTGGAGCCGCCTTGGGTGATTTCGCCGGCGCGCCAATTGGCGATCAACGCCCGAGCCAGCGATCGCCGGTCGACGCCGTCATGTTCCCAAAAGCGGCGGTCTTCGGTGGCGATGAAGGCGTAGATCAGGTGCGCCGGCAATTCGCCGGCCTGCACCGCGTCGCCGTAGCGCGGCCCCCGGGTGGCGATCAGCTCGCCGTTGCGATCGAGCAGCCGCACGCTGGGTTCCCGGCCCAATGTCCACAGCAAGTTCTTGGGCGGAAGTTTCGGCATGTCGGCGTAAAAGTAGAGTTCATAGGCGCCGTAGACCGCCAGCAGCGTGGTCAGGACCACGCCGGCCGCGTACAGCCGAAACTTGCGCTTGCGCTTGCGCGTGTTCGATTTTTGGGTTTCCAAGTCGGCGCGGTGGCTCACAGGCGCTCCAAGGCGAATTGCGCCGCGAAGCCGCGGCGAAAGGAGATTGGCCCCATGGATGCGGCGCGATTTTGGCGCGTCAAGCGTTTGGAGGCGCTTTCGCAAGAGGAATGGGAGTCTCTTTGCGACGGTTGCGGCAAGTGTTGCATGGTGCGCCTTCGGGACGACACGACCGACGACGTGGTCGACACCAACATAGCTTGCCGCCTGTTCGAAGCGAACGCATGTCGATGTCTGGACTACAAGAATCGTTTCGCGCGGGTGTCGGATTGCGTGCGGCTGACGCCGACGACGGTGCGCGAAATTGACTGGCTGCCCCGCACTTGCGCCTACCGCTTGGTGGCGGAGGGCGCAGAGTTGCCGTGGTGGCATCACCTCTCTTCCGGATCGCGCTCGACCGTGCATGAGGCCGGCATGTCCGTGCGCGGCCGCACGGTTCCCGAATTGGAGGTCGCCGAGAAAGACGTCGAAGATCATGTCGTCGTCTGGCCGGGGGAAGACGACGCATGATGGCGACGACGATCGCCGCGCTGGTCGGGGCGCACGTCGCCAGCGAACCGCCGGAGCGCATCGTCGTGACGGAGACTCGCGAGGAGCGCCGTCTGGTTGACACCCCGGGCGCCGTGACCCGGTTCGAATCCGACGAAGTTCGGGATGTCGATTCTCAGCACGTGCAGGAATTGTTGAATCGCGCGCCCGGCGTGTTCTTGAATCGCGGTTCCGGACGCGAGCATTTGACCGCCATCCGCTCGCCGGTCCTGACCTCCGGCGCCGGCGCCGGATCTTTCTTGTTTCTCGAAGACGGCGTGCCTCTGCGCGCGGCCGGGTTCGCCAACATCAACGGGTTGTTCGAGTCGGTCACGGAGTTCGCGTCCGGCGTCGAAGTGACGCGCGGGCCTGGCTCGGCGCTCTACGGATCCAACGCGGTTCACGGCCTGGTCAACGTGCTGTCGCCGGCGCCGGCCGGCGATGAGAATCGTCTGCGCGCGTCGACCGGCTCGTTCGACCGATCGACGGCGAAACTCGAAACCGCGTTCGCCATCGGCGACGCCAGGGGTTTGGCCGGGTTTTCGGCGTCTCACGAAGGCGGTTGGCGGGCGGCCGCGGGCCTTGACGAGCAAAAGGCGCTGGTTCGCCTCGACGCCGGCTTCGGCGGATGGGCGACGGTCACGACCGCGACGTTCACCAATCTCAATCAAGAGACCGCCGGCTTCGTCACCGGCCGCGACGCTTACCGCGACCCCGCGTTGCGGCGCGCCAACGAAAATCCGGAAGCCTTCCGCGACGCGCGCTCAGCGCGGTTTCAATCGAGATGGAAGCGCGAATTTGACGAAGGCGCCGCCGTCAGCGTCACGCCGTTCGCGCGCTGGAACGAGATGCGCTTTCTGCAGCATTTTCTGCCGTCGAAAGCGCTTGAGGAGAGCGGCCATCACAGCGCCGGCGTCTTGACGGCGGTCGCCTGGAATCCCTCGCCAGGCACGCAAACGACCCTCGGCGCGGACCTTGAGGTCACGTCAGGGTGGCTGACGGAGACGCAGGCGTTGGCGAGTTTCGGCTCGTTTCCGCAAGGCGTGCACTACGACTACGACGTCGACGCGTTGGTGGCGGCGGGCTACGGGCGGTTTGAGCGGCGGCTGACGCCGACGTTGACGGCCGTCGTTGAAGCGCGAGCCGAAGCCGTGCGCTACGATTACGAGACGGCGGCTCCGCCCGGGACGTCAGGCCGGTTCCTGGTTCCGGAGTCACGAGCGGACGTGTTCGGCTTGTTCACGCCAAAGGCGGCGTTGATCTGGAACACAGGTCGAAACGGCGCAGCCTACGGTCGGTTCGCGCGCGGTCAGCGCGCGCCGCAAACGTCGGACCTCTATCGACTGCAGGCGGGTCAGTCCGGCGAAGGCGCCGGCGTCGAAACGCTCGACAGCTGGGAGGCCGGCTGGCGCGGCGCCGTCGGCGAAGTTGAATTGGATGTCGCCGTCTACGCCATGCGAAAGACGGGCTACTTTTTTCGTGACGCCGACGGGCTCAACGTTTCGAACGGCGTCACGCGCCACCGCGGTGTTGAGATCGCCGCCGACGCACCGCTTGGCGCCGGGTTCGCGGTCCGGACGCGCGCGTCGTACGCCCGCCACACCTACGATTTTGACCGCCTAGTGAAGTTGAATGTCACTGAATCGATCCGCAAGGGCGACGACTTCGACACCGCGCCGCGCTGGACCGCAAACACCGCTTTGACCTGGGCGCCGACGGCGGCGACCCATTTGGGCTTTGAATGGGTCCATGTCGGGGCCTATTTCACCGACGCGGCGAACACTCAAAGCTATCCGGGCCACGACGTATTGAACGTGCGTGGTGAATGGCGGTTGACGGCGGACGCGACGGTTTTCGGGGCGGTGAGAAACGTGCTCGACGCCGCCTACGCCGAGCGCGCCGATTTTGCGTTTGGCAATGAACGCTACTTTCCAGGAGAAGATCGAGCGTTCACGATCGGAATCGACGCCCGATTCTGACACAGCGCCCGGGAGGCCGGCATGAGCGGATCCGATTCGACCGATGACGCCATGCGCCGCGCCCTGTTGCTGGAGGGTGGCCGCGAGCTACAGGGCGCGTTCGCGGCACGGCCGCGTTTGCGTGAAGACGCACGACGCGCGCTGTCGGACGATCGGCCGGAACTCGCCATCTTGATCGTTCTCGCGTCAGTCGGCGTGGGAACGGGTGAACCGGACGCCGCCGCGTACGACGTGTTGGCCGACGCGATGGCGGCCAACCGTTTGGCGGCCGCCTATCCGGCCCACGGAGGCGACACGCTGGACGTGGCCTGGAGTCCGGAAGGCATGCTGTTGGCCTCGGCCGGCGCGGACGGCGAGGGCGTCGTTTGGGATTTCGCCGGACGTGCCGAGGTGGCGCGTTTGAAAGGCCACAAAGGGCGCATTCGATCGATCGCGTTCAACCCCGTCGAACCGCTGATCCTGACAGCGTGCGACGACGGCACCGTGCGTCTGTGGAACGCCGCAGACGGGCGCCAGACTGCGCAGCTCGGGGGCTATCAGACCGCCGCCCTGGCGGCGCGATTCAGCCCGCGCGGGCAGGTGTTCGTGGTCGCCGCGGACGCCGGCCGCGCCGCAATCGTGTCGAATTCCGGCGTCGAAATATCGAGACTTGAGGGCCACGACGGGCTTGTGCTGTACGACGCGGTGTTCAGTCCCGACGGCCGACGTGTACTCACCGCTGGTGACGACGGCGCAGCCTGCGTGTTCGACACGGCGAGCGGCGAACGTCAGGTAAAACTTGTGCTCGACGGCGCGGCGCGGTCGGTGTGCTTCAGCGGCGATGGCGCGAGTTTCGCTGTGGCCGGCTACGACGGTCGCGTGCGAGTCGCGAGCGCCGCGGACGGCCGCGTCCAACACGACCTGCCGTCGCCCGGCGGCCGCGCCTATTTTGTCGCTTTCACGCCGGACGGTGACTGGCTGGCCTGCGCCGGCGCGGACGGCGCTCTCGGTTGCTGGCGGTACGACGCCGAACTCGGCGCGACCCGTCACGTCACGCTTTCCGGCCCCGGCTCGCAGATCACACGGCTTGCGACGACGCGGGTCAACGGCGCAGCGACAGTCCTCGCCGCCCGCCGAGACGGTGTGCTTTCCTCATACAAGCTGAACGATGCTGAGGCGCTCGAGGCGCGTCGATTTCAATGCGGCGGCCCGGCCTGGTCGGTGGCGGCCCACCCCCGCGGTTCGCACGCCGCGGTTGCGGACGGCGATGGTCAAGTGCGGGTGTGGTCGCTGGCGGAAGAGGCCTTCGACGCGGATGAAACCGACATTTTCGCCGCCGCCGCGCGGTGGGCTCAGCGCGCGGGCCTGGCGTTTTCGGATGACGAACTCGACCGTTTCGAGCTGGACGAACGCTTCCGTCGTCCCTGGATTTCGCCGCCGCGAGGGGGATGAAGCGAGGGTTGTCCCCCGCCGCGGACGCTGCGACGCCCGCGTTTGCCTGACTCCTCAAGCTTTTCACCGACAACAAATCCGACCGCGACGCTCCTCGCGCTAAATTCGGCAGCGTCGGATGAATGGGTCGGGCGCCAAGGCGGGGCGACGGACCGAGCCAGCTGGAAAGGCATGACGCGGCGGATCGTGGCGTCCGATTCATTGGCGGCCTTCACCTGGACTCGTGACGCCCTGGCGGGTCTTACCGCCGATGAGCGCGCCGCGTTGATCGGTTCGGCCAACGCCGCGGACCTCGCATGGATTGAGCACCATTGGTCGCTGTGGAGCCGACCTGACCAGACGCCGCCTGACGGCGACTGGCGGAC
>JAJFFL010000206.1 GCA_021776705.1 Alphaproteobacteria bacterium | reverse complement strand
TCGACGCCGGGGCGCTGGCTCTCGAAGGGTTGAAGGGCGACGACCTTCTCGACGCCTGGATTTTCGCGGCCGGCGACGCGGCTGTGGTCGACGTCTGGTCCGCAGGGCGACGGCAAGTGCGAGGCGGTCGCCATGTGGCGCGCGAGGCCGTGGAGCATAGGTATCGGGTGACACTGGCGCGGCTTCGCGACCAACTCTGAGATCTAGGCGCGCGCAGACGCGACCACGTGCGCGCGCTGGTCGTCGTAGCCCATCGCGAGAACCAATGGGTCGCGCTTCTGGCGCGCCAAGAAATCCTTCTTCGACGTCATCCCGCGCCAGCCCCCTCGGATCAGTTCCTGCGCCACTGGCGCGCCGAGCGTCTTCCCAGGCCCGAGTACGATGAGGCGGTCGGGCGCGAACTCCTTGATCGCGACCTCGAGCGCCTTGGAGAAATCGAATGTCTCGGTGATTTGACGTCCGAACGTGTAGTCCCACATCGGCGTCCGGTCGGGCGCGGCCGGCTGATGGATGACGCCGCGGCCATCGATCAGCGGTTTTGTGGGCCGTTGAAAGAGTGAGGCGGGGAATGTCTGTTTCGCCATCGCGGAGACCGGCGCCAACAGCGGCGTGTGAAACGCGGCGTGGCGCACGAGGCGCATCGGATAGCGCTCGTCGACCGCGGGCAAGCGGGCCTCAAGCGCGGCCAATCCGGCGTCGTCGCCAGCGAGGACGACCATGCCGCCGAGGCGAATGGAGACGAAAGCGCGTCCTTCGCCGTTTTCGTTCGTGTCGGCCACGGCGGCCTCCACCGCCGAACGCCGACCCGTGTCGGGGCGCCATTGGTCATCGACGAGGGGATACACGAGCTGCCCGCCGACGCCGTTTTCCTCCATCAGCGCGCCCATGCCGTCGACGACGGCGATCGCATCCTCGGGGCGCACCGCGCCGGCCGCGGCGAGGGCGAGGTACCAGCCCATGGAGTTGCCGGTCACGGCGACCACGTCGAAACGATCGCGATCGATGTCCTGGTAGTCGGCGAGCGCCGCAGCGTAGATCAGGGCGGAGGCGTTTTTCGACGACGCGTGCAGCGACGCGGCGTATTTTTCACGTCCGTCAAGCGCGCGGACAGGTTCACGGCCATGCGACTCGCGGTGCGCGTCGACTTCGGACAGAAACTCCGATTTTGCGGCGTGGAAGCGGCTCAAGTACCCGAGTTCGTCGCGGCCGTAGACGCCGCGTCCTGGGCAAACGACAACGGCGGACTGCCTGCTCATGGCGCCGCCGATTTCGTCGGCGCCAGTGAGACGGCCGCCGCAACGATGTCCGCCTCACTGGGCAAGACCGCGTAAGCCGCCGCTCCCAGGGGGATAAAACTGTCGGCGCCGACGATGCGTTTGATCGGCGCGCGCGCGCCGCGTTCCACGAGCCCGGTGATGATTTCCTCTGACGGGGACGCGGCGCCGCGGCATTCATCGACAATCAAGATCGCGCCGCATCCTTTGGTCGCGTCGACGATGGCGCCATGATTCAACGGCTTCAACCACCGCAAGTCGATCACGCGGACGTCGACGCCGTGCGCCTCGAAGAGCGTCTTGGCGGCGCGGCGGCTGAGATGACAGCCGTTGCCGTAGGTGACGATCGCCACGTCTTTCCCTTGACCGTAGACCGCCGGATCGCCGAACGCCGCGCGGTCGTCATCCGCGGGAACCGGCGCCGCCAACAGGCCGTCGCCATCGTCGTGCAAATCCTTCACGCCGTAGAGCGCGATCGGCTCCAGGAAAACGACCACCCGGCCGTCTTCATCGGCCAGCCGAACGCTTTCGCGAAGCAGACGCGCGGCGTCCGCCGCGTTGGACGGGCAGGCGACGATCAAACCCGGAATGTCTCGGAAGACGGCCAAGCTGTTGTCGTTGTGAAAGTGGCCGCCAAATCCGCGCTGATAAGCGAGGCCGGCGACGCGGATCACCATCGGATTGGCGAATTGACCGTTGGAGAAAAACGACAGCGTCGCCGCTTCGCCGCGGATCTGGTCTTCGGCGTTGTGAACGTAGGCGAGGAACTGAATTTCGGGTATCGGCAGGAAACCGTTGTGGGCGAGACCGATCGCGAAGCCGAGGATGGTTTGTTCGTCCAACAGCGTGTCGATCACGCGGCGCGGCCCAAAGGCCGCTTGCAGCTTGACCGTTGCGCCGTAGACGCCGCCCTTGCGGCCGACGTCTTCGCCGAACACGACGACACGATCGTCGCGCGCCATCAGCTCGGCGAGCGTCAACGAGATCATTCGCGACATGTGCTGCGGCGCCTGGCGGGTTTTGGCGTCGGCCTTCAGCACTTCAGCGCCGCGCCCGTCGGGGCGAGCCGCCGGGCGGCCGTCGCGCCACCGTCCTTGGGGCGGCGGCGCGACGGCGCGTGCGATCTCATCGACCGTCGTCAATTTCGGCCGCGCGCAGGCGTCTTCCGCCATGCGCGCCAACCGCGACTCTGTTTGGGCGTCGAGAGCAAGCAGATCGTCGGCGGACGCCGCGCCCGAGTCGACGACCTGGCGGGCGAAGTGAAGCAGC
>JAJFFL010000205.1 GCA_021776705.1 Alphaproteobacteria bacterium | reverse complement strand
ATCGTGGTGTCGTCGCTGATCGCCCTGACGAAGGACAATCTCAAAGCCCGCCTCGCGTATTCGACGGTGTCGCAGCTGTCCTACGTCACGCTTGGCGCGATGCTGGCGACGCCGGCCGCCCTTTTGGGCGCGGCGTTGCAGATCGTCATGCACGCGTTCGGCAAGATCACTTTGTTCATGTGCGCCGGCGCCATCTACACCGGCTCCAAAAAGACCGAGATCTCCTCGATGATCGGTTTGGCGCGGCATATGCCCTGGGTGTTCGCCGCTTTCACCATCGGGTCCTTGTCGGTCATCGGGCTGCCGCCGTTCGGCGGCGCCTGGACGAAACTTCAACTGATGATCGGCGCGGCCCAAGCGGACCGGCCTCTGTTCATCGCCGCCTTGGCGATCTCGTCGGTGCTCAACGTCGCCTATCTGTTGCCGATCAGCGCGCGCGGCTTCTTCCTGGAACCGCCGGCCGGCGCGACGCCGCCCAAGGGCGCGCCGTTCTTGACCGTGCTTCCGCCTGTGCTTACGGCGGCGGGCACCTTGGTGTTGTTCTTGTACGCGGGCGCGATCACGGATTTCTTGGCCCCGGTTTTTGAGGAAAGCAGCCGATGAGCGAAACGCCGCGCCCGGGCGACGACGCCGGCATCCATCCGCTGTCGAAGCGATTGCTGTTTCTCGATTCGCCTCGGTTCAAGCGCCGCATGCTCTGGGTGCTCCTGGCCCTGGTCATGGTCGCGACCGCCGCCGGCTTCGCGATCGAGCGCCACCCGCATTTCTGGTTCGAGGAGCGGTTTGCGCCTTTCCACGCCGTGTTCGGATTTGTCGCGTTTTCGTTCGCCGTGATTTGCGGTTGGCCGTTGCGGCATCTCGTCGGCCGCCCCGAAAACTATTACAGCCCCAACGACGACGATGCTTGACCTCACGCTCGCCCCGGATCCCGGCATGTTCAACGGCCTGTCGCCGGCCTTGCCGGTCATTGTCGCCGGGATCTTGTGCGGCTTGATTCCGGACCGTTTCGCCGCCGCGCGCAAAGCCTTGATGATCGCCGCGCCGATCGTCGCTTTGGCGTTCATCTGGGCGCCGGAATTCGGAGTTTACGGCGTCTACGGCGTCGCCGGCTTTGAACTGACGACGATGCGAATCGACGGCCTGTCGCGCATCTTCGGGCTGGTCTTCATTCTCGCAATATTGCTGAACGGAGTTTACGCCCTTCACGATCGATCGCGGCTGCAAGACAGTTCGGCTCTGATCTACGGCGGGGCGGCGATCGGCGCGGTGTTCGCCGGCGACTTGATCACCTTGTTCATCTTCTGGGAGCTGCTGGCGATTTCGTCGGTGTTCCTGATCTGGGCGCGCGGCACGCCGTCGGCGGTCAACGCGGGCTTGCGCTACTTGGCGATCCACGTCGCCAGCGGCGTGCTTTTGCTCGCCGGCACGATCGCGGTTTGGGCGGACACCGGCTCATTCGCATTCGGAGTCATGACGTCGGGCGACGAAATCCAAACGTTCTTTGATCCGACGACCCTGGGCGGGGCGCTGATCTTGCTCGCCTTCGGCATCAAGTGCGCGTTTCCGTTCCTGCACAATTGGCTTCAGGACGCCTACCCGAAGGCCACGGTCGTGGGCGCGGTGGTGTTGTCGGCGTTCACGACGAAAGTCGCCGTCTACGCTTTGGCGCGCGGGTTCGCCGGCTACGAGCCCCTGATCTACATCGGCGCCGTCATGACCGTGTTTCCGGTCTTCTTCGCGGTCATCGAAAACGATCTGCGTCGAGTGTTGTCCTACTCCATCAACAATCAGCTCGGCTTCATGGTCTGCGGCATCGGCGTCGGCTCGACGCTGGCGTTGAACGGCGCCGCCGCGCACGCTTTCGCAGACGTGATCTTCAAGGGCCTCTTGTTCATGAGCATGGGCGCGGTGCTTTACCGCGTCGGGACGACCCGGGCGACCGAACTCGGCGGTCTGTTCAAGTCTATGCCGTTCACAGCGTTGTTCTGCATCATCGGCGCGATGTCGATTTCCGCGTTTCCGCTGTTTTCGGCCTTCGTCACAAAGTCGATGATCCTCGCCGCCCTGGCGGAAGAGCACTATTGGCTTCCATGGCTGATGTTGCTGTTCGCATCGGCGGGCGTGCTCGAGCACGCCGGCATCAAGATCCCGTATTTTGCGTTTTTCGCCCATGACAGCGGCCGTCGCCCCAGGGAGGCGCCCACCAACATGTTGATCGCGATGGGCGTGGCGGCGTTCTTCTGCGTCTACATCGGCGTTTTCCCGGGCTTCCTCTACGGCATGTTGCCGTACTCGCAGGACGTCGCGCCTTATTCGCCTTACACCACCGAACACGTGGTGCTGCAGATGCAGCTCGTGCTGGCCGCCGTGTTCGCCTTCGCGTTCCTGATGCGCATCGGCGTCTATCCGCCGGAGAAGCGCCTGGTGATCCTCGACTTCGACTGGATCTATCGAAAGTTCGGTTGGGGCGTGGTGCACTGGGGAACCGCGATCGGCGGCCGCGCTTTGGCCCATTTCTCAAACGCCGTCCGCCGCTTGGCGGAAGACGCCGACCGCAGGATGCATTCGGTGTTCTCACCGGCCGGCGCGCTCAATCGAGCGGTGCCGAACGGCGTTTTGGCCATATGGACGGCGCTGATCTTGGGAGCGGCGCTTTTGGTGACCTTCCTGGCGCCTCTATAGTCGCTTGTTCAATACATAGTTGATCATGTTCACGGAAAACACTATTTTGTCTTTTCTGTCCCCGTCAGAGATTTGGAAAAATGAAAGACAAGCTGGAAATCATTGAGATGACGACGGACATTGTCTCCGCCTATGTCGGCAACAATGCGGTCCCGGCGTCAGACTTGCCGAACTTGTTGCAGGGCGTTCATTCAGCCTTGGCTGAAATGGCGTTGAAGGGGGACGAAGCCCATGTCGAACCCCAAGAACCCGCAATCGCCGTCAAGAAGTCTGTAAGCCCCGACTTCATCGTTTGTTTGGAAGACGGCCGGAAATTCAAATCGCTCAAACGACATCTGCGATCAAAATACGACATGAGCCCCGACGATTACCGGCGCAAATGGGGGCTTCCGGCCGATTATCCGATGGTGGCGCCGAACTACGCCAAGGCGCGATCGGCCCTGGCCAAGCAAATGGGCTTGGGACAAAAGCGCAAGCGCTGATCAACGGCGGTCGCAATCGTTGCTGCTAGGACAATGTTCAGCGGATTGTAGGAAAGTTATCCGCAATCACGCGAGTTGCTCTATCCTCCGCAACCTGGGCGTCGGCTCGGGATTGCAAGGAGGAGATCATGGGGCTAGCGGCGAAACGCAATGAGGAGGATTCCGCCAAGGCGCGTCTTGCGCAACACGCGGTATCCTTCGTGTTCAATTTGCCGGTGGAAGAGATCGCCGCGCCGACGCGAAGGTCGAAGCGCGCCGCGTTTGCGCGTCAGGCGGCGATGTATCTGATGCACGTCGCGTTCGGGCTCAGTCTCGCCCGCGTCGCTCAAGCGTTTGGGAGAGATCGGACCACGGTGGCGCATGCGTGTCATCTGATCGAAGACCGGCGCGAAGATCCCGATTTGGACGCTCGTCTTGACGACCTTGAGACCTTTCTCCGCGCCGCGCCGGCGCCGCTCGCGGAGCAAGCTGCATGACCGCGGGATCGTCCTCTGACTTCGGCCGTGACCTGGTCCGCTTGGCGCGTCGGGACGCGGTGCTCGTCTCGGGCGACGACGCCGCGGTCTATCTTGTGCACCCGAATCGAGACCGGAGGCGCCGCGCGATCAAGAAGTTGCCCCGCGGTCTCGTGCACCGGTGGCTGTCCGACGGCGTCGTCGAGTCGGATCCCGGGGGAGGCTACGTCGTCAGCCAAGCGGGACGCGCGAAAGCGCGGCGGCTTGCGGCGGCGAGCGACGGGTTCGCCGCGCAGCATCATGACTTCGGCGAACGCCACGTGGTGCGAAGCGACGGTTCGATCGAAGCCAAGCGCGCGAATCTCACGGAGTCGCCTTTGGCGTGGCTGGCTCGGCGAAGCGCCGGCGCGAACGGGTTCCTCGCGACGCGCGAACTGGCCGCCGGCGAACGGTTTCGGCAAGACCATATCCGCGCCACGCGGGAACCGTCGCTGACATCGGATTGGTCCTCGGCTCCGAAGTCGGGGCAAGTCCGCGGCGGGCGCGACCCGGCCGGCGCGCCCGACGCCGTGCTCGCGGCCCGCGACCGCGTGAGAGACGCTTTGTCGACGCTCGGGCCAGGCCTGAGCCGCGTCGTTGACGCGGTGTGTGGACAGGCGCGCGGTCTCGACGAAATTGAGCGCGGCTTCGGCTGGCCGCGGCGATCGGGAAAGGTGGCGCTAAAGCTCGCCTTGGAACGATTGGCGGATCACTACGGCTTGCCGTGAGCGGCTTCCGCGTCTGCGCGCACGCGCGCGATCAGGGAATTGAGGCCGTTGGAGCGTTGTTGCGACAGGTGCTCGGACAGGCCAAGGCGGTTGAAAACCTCGCGGGCGTCGACGGCGAGAATGTCCTCTGGCGTTCGGTCGGAAAACAACCGCGCGATCACGCCGACCAATCCCTTGACGATGTGGGCGTCGCTGTCGCCGCGAAAGCTCAACCGCACAGGGTCGCCGTCAAGAATGTCCGTGACCAGCCAAACCCGACTGACGCAGCCTTGGACCCGGTTTGCCTCGTTGCGTTCTTCGTCGCGGACGCCGTCGAGGCCGCGCCCGATGTCGATGACATGCCGGTAGCGGTCTTCCCAGGCGTCCAGGAAGGAGAACTCGTCGACCAGGTCGTCTATGGCTTGAGCCGCGTTCATCATTGGCCCTTATGTATGGGCCGTAGCAATGCGGGGCAATATGCCGCCCCCTGACGCTACTGGGTCTCCGTGAGCGCCTTGACGGCTTTCTCGGCGGCGTAGCGGCCGGCCAACTTGGCCACGCCGGCGATTTCCTCACCGGCGTCGCAAACCGCCTGTTTGGAACGGCACAGTTCGGCCATGGCGCTGGACGCGTCGATGGCGGCCGTGCGTTCGACCGGTGCGGAAGCGCGGTCTTCGTCCAAAACGATGTCACGCGGCAGGAAAGCGCCGACAACGGCGAACCAGAAAGCGGCTCGAAAAAGAAACGTCATGACCACACCGAGCTACGACCGATGAGTCGGGTCTAGTCGGCGGCGTCCACCTGAGCAACTGAAGGACTCGAACTCGATAAACCCCGCCTTTGGCGTTGTTCTAAAAACAAAGTCTTAGGATTAACGTTCGGGCAAGACTTGCGCCTCCGGGCGTTAACCGGAGGCGCGACCGCCATTCTGCGTGATTCTAGTCGCCGACGGCGTCAACGCAGTTTGCGACATCCTTAATGCCATGTTCGGCGATGCAGAACGGATCTTCATACCGAAAATGCCCGGCTGCAATGCACTGGTTGAGATGCAGGCGCGCCACTTCCATGCAGGTCTTGGTCTGGGTTTCGTAGAGCAGAGGGGCCACCAGAGAGGCGTTCTCCGGCGTATTGGCGCCGAGCGCGTCGATGGCCGCCAAGGTGACGACCTGATCGACGGCGTATTCATATTTAGGCGCGGTGGCCAACAGAAAGCTGGCGGCGGCCACGCCGCCGCCTTCGGACGGGGTCGCGGCGTGCGCCGTGTTCGGAGAAATTCGGAAAACGCTCCAAAAGGTTGCAGCCAGTTCTTGACGCTTGCTCAAAGCGTCCTTGGACGAAAAAGCGCCCGCCGCCGCGATGCCCGCCAGCGTGTCAGGGCTGGCCGCGCGCGGCGTCAATGAGGCGAGCGCCAGCCGCGACATGCGCGCGTCGCGTTCGCCGGACTTCACCTTCGCCCAGCTGGTCTTTTGAAGCGAATAGGCCTGTTCCTTGACCATCGCCGCCGCAGCGCGGAAACGCTGCGCGTCCGCTTCCGCCGCCGACAACACCGCTTGGCGCGCCAGCGGGGCGCCTTCGAGTTTGGACGCGTAACTCGGATCGTTCACCAAGCCCGCAAGGACGGCGTCTCGACCGTAATAGTCGGCTGTGGCCCGAACCGTGTCGACAAATTCCGGAGTCTGGGCGGCGATCAGCGCGCCGTAGGAAAGCCATGCCTTGGACATGCCGTCCGGGCTGTGGGACGCCACAGCGGCCAGCGCCTCATCGATCTCCTCGACCGATTCAAACGGGGCCGATTCCATTCGGGAGACGTCGTAGGCGAAGACGGCGTACTCGCCGGCGCCTGTCACCAGCGGGGCGCTCAGCCGTTGTTCCGCGGTTTGCTCGGCCTTCTTTTTCTTGCCGTCGCCAGCGCCGGACGCGTTGCCGGCCTGGGCGGTCGACGCGATCATGACGCTCGCGACAATCGCCGGGAGGACGTGGCGCATTCTTTTTGTCTCCTTGAACCCGTCAGCCGATTAACACACAGCGCTGCGGCCCCGCCAACGGAACCTGCCTTCGCTCCTGCAAAATTGATCCCAAAGAAGAAGCCGAGTCCCGGGAGACTTCAAGTTTCATAAACAAAATCACAACGTTAACTCTGGCTGCGAATTCCTTTAACGAACTCCGGCGATTCGGTGTTTGCTGCCGGGCGACGCTTTGGCGTCCTGAAGTTGAACCAGTTGGAGACGACCCGTGACCACCGTCGGCCACGATCGCCGTTCCACGGCCGTGCTCGCGTTGTGGGCCGCGGTCGTCGTCGTGGCTGTGGCTTTCGACGTCGCGGTGGCCGGAGCGTTCACGCGGTTGCACGCCGTCACGCTGGCGTTGGGCGGCGCGCCGCTGACGGTTTTGTTCCTTTCTCCGACAAACGCGCACGGTTCCAGCCTGAGCTTGCTGCGAACGTTGCTGTGGTCGAGCTCCGCGGCCGGGCTTGTGTTGCTCGGCGGGATCCAGGGATGGGCGTTTTCTGCCTGGTTTGTCGCGCCGCTAACGGCGGCCGCGGCGATGAACAGGCGGATGGAACTGATTGAAGCCGCGAGTTTTTCCTTTTTGGCCGCCGGCGTTGTTTTGGCGTTGATGCTGTCGGGCGGCGCTCCGGCTGGCGGTATGGGTGTCGACGTCGGCGCCTTGCCATGGATTTCCGCGGCGGCCGTGGGCGTGTTCGCGGTCGGATGTCTGCGTTTGGCCAAGAGGAACCCCGTCGAGCGGTCGTCGCAAAGCATGCTGGACTTGGCGCCGATTGCGTTGCTGAAGGTGTCGCCTTCGGGCGACGTGCAGAGGGCCGCAGGCGCGTACGCCGATGTTTTTGAAGGTCTTCCCGCCGATCCGCCGCCGCGGCGGTTGGAAGAAATGTTCGCGGGTTTGGCGTTGAAAGATCTCGCCGGCGCACTGGCCGCGGTGGCGGAGAGCGGGGATCCCGTCGGCTATCGTGTCGACGTCGACGGCTTGACCATGGATCTCCGACTTTCGCGGCTGCCGGACGGCGACGTGCTTTTGGCGGTGCGCGACGCCAGCGTCGACGCCGCCCACGCGCTACGGCTGGAAGCGGAACGGGACGCCGCCGTGAGAGGCGCCCTGGAGCGCACGAAGTTTTTCGCCAGTCTGACCCACGAACTGCGCACGCCGCTCAACGCGGTGTTGGGATTTTCCGACGCCATGCGGGAAAAGCTGTTCGGGCCGTTGCCGGCCAAATACGCCGAATACGCGGAACTGATCAACGAAAGCGGCCGGCACATGCTCGACATCGTCGGCGACGTCGTCGATGCGAGTCGCATGGAAGCGGGCGGCCTCGATCTCGATCGCTCGGACTTCGACGCCGTCGACTTACTGAAAACGACAGTGCGACTGGTCGAGGCGAACGCCCAAAAGAAGTCGCTGACGTTGGTCTTCACCGCGCCAGACGGCGAGATCTTGGTGCACGCCGACCGACGTGCGCTCCGCCAAATGCTTCTCAATCTGCTTTCCAACGCGATCAAGTTCACGCCGGAGAAGGGGCGCGTGGAAGCCAAGGTGCGCAGGGACGGGCCGGATCTAATGGTGGAAGTTTCGGACACCGGCGTGGGGATGAACGCGGAGGAGCTCAAGCGCCTTGGCCGGCCGTTCGAACAGACCGCGTCCGGGCGGGGAGCCGAACAGCGTGGTTCCGGGCTGGGGTTGGCGGTCGTCCGGGGGCTTGCACAGCTGCACGGCGGAGCCTTGGAAGCCGCCAGCACGCCGGGCGAAGGCTCCACCATTCGTATTCGGATGCCAGTGCTGCAACCGTCGGCGTCTGGTGAGAGGATGGACGCGCGCGCGCGCATGGACCGCATCCGCCGAGTGGATTGGTCGGACGACGCGACCTGAAGATCGATTTTCAATACTCGATGAAGGCGAAAATTTCCGCAGCGAGAAAGTCGCCGACTTCGAACGCGTGAAGTTCGACGCCGCCGCCGCCCGCGCGTTCAACTTCGATCATGGCGACGTCGCGGGCGTCGAGATTTTCGAGCGCGAGCAACGCTTCCAAGGAAAAACTGAACAAGTCTTCACCGCGCCCGCCGTCGACCAGGGGCGGCGAGGCGAGACGGCCGCCGGCCCAGTAAACCGACGTCATGGCCGCCGGTGGCGTTCGCTCCGCCAGCCCGGATCCGCCGCCGCTCGCCGGCCGCATCAGCCGATCGATGTCTTCAAACGCGCTCCAACTCAATTTCACCGGGTCGCGGACGATCAGGCGTACGGATCGAACCGCCGTCCCGTCCAGCGGTCTCGCAAACGCCAAGCTCGTGGTGTCGCCGGCCGAGACTACTCCGAACCGAACCCCGTTCGGCGCCGATTGACTGATGCGCCACAGAACGTCGACGTCGCGATCTGGCCGCGCGGCGCGCCAAACCCGACGGTCACCAGGAAAGTCCATGGTTTTGATCTGGGCCCAGGCCTTGTAGGCGTCCGAGACCCGTCGGCTCACCAGCGCCACGTCGTCGCCGACACACGCGTTGTCAGATATATCGGCGTGCCGGGCGGCGAGGCCGGCCAGGGCGTCTTCTCGGGCGCCGGCCCAAACCAATGCGTTGCGCGACTGGATGCGGCCGGCCTCCATCGCGAGGCGCTCCGGGCCCGTGAGGATGCCGCATCGGTCGTCGATGGCGAGGATTCGGGTGCGCTCGGCGAACGCCGTCGCGGCGTCGCTTTCCGCAGCCGCCGGAGCGGACATGAGGGAAGCGGCGAAAAGGGCTATAGGGACGGAGCGGATCATTGGATCTGACTTCGGTGACGACGCCGGTAGACTAGCGACGGCGGGTTCGCAATCGGTTAAGGACGGCGAGAGCCCGACATGCAGCTGCGTACTGAGATATTTGTTTCCGCATTGGTGCGGCGCGCGGAGGTCGCGGGCGCCTTCGCCGCCGTGGTCGCCCGCGGCGACGGCGACGCGGGCGATGTGGTCGTGAAAATCAACGCGTTGAACGGCGCCGCTCGGGTGTTCGTGCCGTCGTTTGATCTCGAGGGCGAGCGGGCCTGGATCGAACCGATCGGCGACGGCGGTTTCGTCGCCGAAGCCGACGCGGACGCCTATGTGCGCCGGCGGTTGGAACGCGATCCCGACACCTGGGTGGTTGAGATCGAAGACAAGGCCGGCCGGTCGTTCTTGGATTGAAGGCGGAAAGGCCCGGTTCACCTTTGGCGGCTAGGGTGTCGGCGAGGTGGCCGGCCGATGCTGTTCTTGTTCAACGCTCATGTGATCGACATCGGCGACGCCGTAAAACGGCTGTCGTCGCAAGATTTTCCGCTGTCGCTTCCGGCTGCGGGACGGTTGTCCCAGGATCACATTGAAGGCCTCTTTCGAGAGGCCGCCTTCAAATTCGACGATCTTGTCGATATTTCTCCCGGCAAAGCGGCGGCCTTGGCGGCCCTCGCGGCCTGGCGCGTCGGCGCCAACGCGGCCTTGGCGGTGCGCCCCGACGGCGCGCGTTCGGCCGACGATTGCATCGCCAAATTCGCCGACGTGTCGATCCAGACCATCGCGTGGCTTGGTCAGCAGGCGACGAGCGGAAGCTTGACGCGCGACATGATCGACAGCGAGGTTTGGTCGCGGGCGGCCTAAGTCGCGGTTGGCGGCTTTCGCTTCGCAGGGAAACGCGATAAGCCCCGGCGACTCTTGAAACTTGAAGCCCCGGCAATGTCTTCACTCGATTTCGCGGAGGAAGCGGCGCGCCGCCGCACGTTCGCGATCATTTCCCATCCGGACGCGGGCAAGACCACGCTGACGGAGAACATGCTCCTGACCGCCGGCGCGATCCGGCAGGCCGGCGCCGTGCGCGCGCGCGGCGAGCGCCGCCGCACCCGGTCGGATTGGATGAAGATCGAACAGGAGCGGGGGATCTCGGTTTCCGCGTCCGTGATGACCTTCGAGCACGCGGGTTTGGTGTTCAATCTGCTCGACACGCCCGGGCACGAAGATTTCTCGGAAGACACCTACCGCACCCTCACCGCGGCGGACTCCGCGGTCATGGTGCTGGACGCGGCCAAAGGCATTGAACCGCAGACCCTGAAGCTGTTCGAGGTCTGCCGCTTGCGCGACATTCCGATCGTCACCTTCATCAACAAGATGGACCGTGAGGCGCGCGACCCGCTCGAACTGATCGACGAGATCCAAGACAAGCTGGCGCTGGACGCCGCGCCGATGCAGTGGCCGGTCGGTTCCGGCCAGCGCTTCAAGGGAGTCGCCGACCTGCGGCGCGACGCGTTCGTGGCGTACGCGCGCAAAGGCGCCGGCGACGCCGGCGACGCGCCGCGCGAACGGCGCGGCTTGGGCGGCGATTCGGGGGCCGACGTGTTGTCGGTCGAAGAAATGAACACCCATCGTGTAGAGAGCGGACAGGTCACCGGCGGCTACTCGGGGTTCGAG
>JAJFFL010000204.1 GCA_021776705.1 Alphaproteobacteria bacterium | reverse complement strand
TCGGTGCGCACGACATCCGCCGACAACGCGACGCGGCCGTCTCCGCTCATCACGAACTGCGCGTCCGCGGAAAGCCGCGCCGCCGCGCCGACAAGGTCTTCGCCAAGTCCGACGTCGGGGAAGCGCGCCTCCTCGAGACGGATTCTCCAGGTCCCGCCGGATCCGTCAGGCGATTCGTTCGCGCCGTCCGACGGCGGCCGGCGCGCGACGTCGACGCGTTCCGCCGACATCAAGTCGACGCGCAACGTGCGGCTGAAGAGCGCTGTCGGCCGCCAACGCACGCGCGCATCGACAACCTCGAGCCAGGCGCCGTCGGCGTCCAAAATCGACAAATGCGCCACCCGGACGTCGCGCAGCAAATCGCCCGAAACGCCTTCGACGCGCAGCGTGCCGAGGCCGCCCAGGCTTTGACCGTCGAGACGGTTCTCCAGCAAAGCCGTCCCCAGCGGCGTGGCCGCCAGGATGCGCCCGACGATCCCGATCACGGCCGCGACCGCGAAGACCGAGAGTCCTATGGCGACCAGGCGCCGCCGCCACGCGGGCGCGCCCGATCCGCTCGTCGACGCGCCGGTGTCGCCGCTTCGCGTCACGATCAAAACGCCTGGCCGATGGACAGGTAGATTTGAAATCCGGGATCGCCGTCGTCGGCGTCGAGCGGAAACGCGATGTCGGCGCGTAGCGGGCCGAAGCCGGCGTAGTAACGGGCCCCGACGCCCGCGGCCCACCGCATGGAGCCCGTGTCCGGCGCTTCGGTCGCGCCGGCGACGCCGCCGTCGACGAACGCCACGACGCCGAACTTCTCGCGAACTCGGTAGCGCATTTCGAGCGACGTCTCGACCAAGGAGCGGCCGCCCGACGGGACGCCGTCGACGGTCTCGGGGCTGAGGCTCTGATACTCGTACCCGCGCACCGAACCGCCGCCGCCGGCGAAAAACCGCTGGTCGGCCGGCAAGTCGCCGAGCGACGCGCCGAACACCGCGCCGACTCGGCCGCGCGCGGCGGCGACCAGGCGGTCGCTCCACACCGGGTAGTAGACGCTCGCCGACGCGGACGAGATGACATAGCCGAGCGGCTGGTCGCCGGCCCCGACGACCGGTTTCGCGGTCACGCTGGCGCGCACGCCGCGGGTCGGATCCAGCGGGTCGTCGGAGCTGTCCCACGACACGCCGCCGTTGCCCGCAAGCAACGCGAACGACTCCGTCTCGCCGTCGGTTTCAGTCACCTCCGACACCGTCGCTTCGACGCCGAGCGACACCAACGCGTTGGTGAAGAAGGGCTGCTCGACCGACGCGCGCACGCCGAACGCCGCGCGCTCGAAGGCGTCGGTGTCTTGCTGTTCAATCCCGGTCCCGGTGCGCAGCGTCCGGTCGGGACGCCGGAAATGCGGCACCCGCAGCTCAGCGTCCAACAACCGTTCGATGGTCTGGGCCTTGGCCGTGACGCGGAGGTTTTCGCCGCCCTGGAACAAGTTCCGCTTCGACCACGTGGACACCGCGCCGGCGCCTTCCGACGTCGAATACGACACGCCGATCGTGATCGTGCGACGTGGGCCTTCACGCAGCGTCACCAATACCGGACGCGGCTCGGCGCCCTCGCCGGGCCGGCTGTCGGCGAGGCGGACGTTGGCGGAGGAAAATGCGCCGGTCGCGATCAAGCGGGCGGCGAGCGTGTCGACCACTTCGGGGCGGTAGGGGGCGCCCGGTTCGTACGGCGCCAAGTGTTCGAGAAAGCCTGGCCGGATCCGCGAATCCGCCGACCCGGTCACAGGCCCGAGAATCGCGGCCCGACCGGATTCGACGTGAAATGTGACGCTCATCTCAGCGGCCGCGTGATCGACGACGACCTCGCGCGGAGCCGACGCGGTGTCGGGATATCCGGCCGCGTCAAGCGCCGCGAGAAGGCGGCCCTCGGCGGCGAGGACGTCTTCCGCCCGCGCCGGCGCGCCAGGGGCCAAGCCGATGGCCGTCCGGGCCGAGCTGATCGCCGCCTCGCCGGGCGCTTCGCCGTCGAAGACGACGTTGATCGTTCCAAACACGAACCGTTGGTTGAGTTCGACCTCGACCACGCCCATCGGCGATTCGCCGCCGCGGGCGTCCGACGTCACCAGGGCCCCGTACCAGCCTTCTGAGCGCAGCGCCGCGCGAACCCGAAGCGCGGCGCGTTCGGCGCGGCGGCGGGCTTCGAGAAGCGAACGCGCCGGTTCGCTCTCGATCGGCACCACGCTGCGCACGATGTCGAACACCGGGTCGTCGGGCACGCCACGCAATTCCGCGATCGGCGCCGCGGCCGAGGCGGGCGCGGCGATCGCGGCGCCGGCGGCGCTGAGCATCCACAGACATCGTCCGCGCAGGGAGATGGCGCGTCCTTCCGAGCCGCTGTCGGCCTCTGGCTCTCGATGCGGGCCGAATCGCCCGCTATTCCAACGCCTAGCCTACAGCGCGTCGAGCGGGATCTTCAGATAGCGCACGCCTTTTTCATCCGCCGGAGGCAATGCGCCGCCGCGCATATTGACCTGGACGGAAGGCAACAAGAGCTTCGGCGCCGACAGCGTCGCGTCGCGTTCGACGCGAAACTTGACGAATTCGTCCTCGGACACGGACAAGCTCGCGTGCTTGTTGTCGCTCTTTTCCGCCGCGACCGTGGTCTCCCAAGCCACCTCACGGCCTTCGCCGCCGTAGTCATGGCCGACAAAAACCCGTGTTTCATCAGGCAGTTCAAAGATCTTGCGGCTTGATCGGTACAGCGCGCGGGCGTCGCCGCCTGGAAAATCGCACCGCCCGGTGCCGAAGTCGGGCATGAACATCGCGTCGCCGGTGAACAGGGCGTCGCCGATCAGGTAGCTCATGCACGCCGGCGTGTGCCCCGGCGTCCAAAGCGCCCGGCTCGGGACGCCGCCGACCTTGAATTCTTCTCCGTCGCTCAAGAACCGATCGAACGCCGCCGTCGCGACCACCTGCTCGACGTCTTCGCCGAACAAGCCGGCGAACGTCTCCTG
>JAJFFL010000203.1 GCA_021776705.1 Alphaproteobacteria bacterium | reverse complement strand
CCGCAGTTCGGCCGACGTCGCGACCCGCATCGCCAGGCGCTTTATGCGCTCGCGCGCCACGTCGGCCTTGCCGCGTTCGATCATCCCGGCGGCCTCGGCGAGTGCGTCCACGTCGTTCTCGGCCACCGCCTTGAGGGTGTTGGGAGTCGTCAGCCGCGGCACCGACGACGGCCGGTCGCGGTCGCTGCGGCGGTCCGGGCCGATGTAGTCGCCGGTGACGATGAACCCCTTGCGCGCCCGCACCAGAGCGTTGACCCGATCGGTCAGCGCGGCGGTCGAGAACGGCCGCAAGAGCACGTCGTCGGCTCCGGAGTCGATCGCCGTGCGGATCTCGGTCGCCTCTCGGCGCCAGGTGGTCCGGATGTCGACCGCGAGCGGGTTGCCGCCGTTGGCGCCGGCGCGCACCCGGCGCGCGGCGGCGCAGACGTCGCCGCTGGTGTCCGAGGCCTCGCACAAGACCAGATCGTAGGCGTTCTGCGTCAGGCGCTGCTCAAAGTCGTCGAACAGCGAGACCGCGTCGACGTCCTTGAAGCCGATCTCCATCAGCGACGACCGCGTGGCGCGCAGGTTCGCGCCCACCGGATCGTAGAGCAGAGTCGCGACTTGGGCGTAGGAACGTTCGGCCACGGCGTGTCCTTTTGGCGCGCCTTTGCAGCGCGTGCGTCGGGCCACCATGAACGGGACACGCTGCGTTCGCGTAAAATCGACCGGCCAACTTGCGCGAAACTCTTGACGCGCGGTTAACCAGGCCGCGGCCGCGCCGCGATGATCGCGTGGAAATCCGCCGCCGCCAGACTGGCGCCGCCGACCAGGGCGCCGTCGACGCCGTCGATCGCCAGGATCGCGGCGGCGTTGTCGGGCTTCACCGAGCCGCCGTAGAGAATCCGCACCGCCGCGCCGGCGTCCGCGCCCTTGACGGCGGCGAGAGCGGCGCGCGCGGCCGCGTGCATCGCCGCGATGTCGGCGCTCGAGGCGGTGCGGCCGGTCCCGATCGCCCACACCGGCTCATAGGCGATCACCAGGCCGGCGGCGTCGACGGAGCCCGGCGTCGAGCCTCTTATTTGCGCCGAGACGATCTCTTCCGCCCGCCCGGCGTCGCGGTCGGCGAGGGTTTCGCCGACGCAGATCACCGGCGTCAGGCCGGCGCGCAAGGCCGCCGCCGCCTTCTCCCGCACCATCTCGTCGGTTTCGCCATGGTCGGCGCGGCGTTCGGAATGGCCGACGATGACGTGGCTCGCGCCGGCGTCGGCGGCCATCTCGGCGCTGACGTCGCCGGTGTGGGCGCCGCGCGCCTCGGCGTGGCAGTCCTGGCCTCCGACGAGCAGGCCGGAGCCGTCGAGGTCCCGCGCCATGTCGGCGAGCAGGGTCGCCGGCGGGCAGATCAAGACGTCGGCGTCGTCCGGCGCCCGGCCGCCGAGCGCCTCGACCAGCCGCCCGGCCTCGTCGCGGGCCGCTTGCAGGCCGTTCATCTTCCAGTTTCCCGCGATCAGCATCCGCCGCGCCATCGACCGCCTCCCCGCCTCAAACGCCCTTCGTCGCGCCGGCGGCGCCGGCGGCTTGTCCGCGACACGCCTCGCGACTACCGTCCGCCGCGTCAAGGTCAAACCTTCCCCGCACGGACGTCGGCATGCTCAATCAAATTCGCACTTTCGCAAAATCCAAGTTCGCCTGGCTGCTCGTGATCCCGCTCATCGCGGCGTTCGCGGTGTGGGGGATCTCCGACATTTTCACCGGCGGCTCCGGCAGCGCGGTGGTCCGCGCCGGCGGCAAGGAGGTCTCGATCCGCGACTTCCAGGCCGACTTCGAGCGCGAGGTGCAGCGCATCGCCAGCCAGCAGGGCGGCCGCTTCTCCGCCGCCGAGGCCCGCGCCGCCGGGCTGCACGAGATGATTCTGCAGCGCGCCGTCCAGCAAACCGTGATCGAAGCCAAGGCGGCCGAACTCAAGCTCGGGGCGTCGGACACGCTCGTCGGCCGCGACCTCGCCCGCATCGACGGCTTCAAGGACCCGGTGACCGGCCGCTTCAGCGACGACGCCTACATCGAGGCGCTGTACCGCAACGGCTACACGCGGGCGTCGTTCGAGCGCGAGCTGCAAAAGGACATCCGCCGCCAGCAGCTGATCGCGGCGACCAGTTCGGCCTGGGTCGCGCCGGAGATGATGGCGCGGACGCGGGTCCGCTACGGCCAGGAGAAGCGCAAACTCGACATCCTGGTGATCCCTTACGCCGTCGTCGCCGACGGCGGCCCGCCGCCGACCGCCGACGAGGTCGCCGCCTACCACGCCGACAACACCGACCGTTACACCGCGCCGGAACGGCGGGCGTTCACGATGGTCCACCTCTCGGTCACCGACTATCTCCCGACCGTCGCCATCAGCGAAGAAGACCTGCGGGCCGAGTTCGACGTCCGTCAGGCGTCGCTGCAACAGGCCGAGACCCGCAGCGTGCTGCAGATCTCCGCCCCCGACGCCACCGCCGCCGCCGAAGCCGCAAGAATGCTGCGCGACGGCGTCGACCCGGCCAACGTGGTCGCCGACCTGGGGCTCGCCGAGCCCACCGTCTACACCGACGCGCCGCGTGAAGAATTCTTCGACTCGGCCGTGGCCGAGGCCGCGTTCACGCTCGACGTCGGGGCGGTGTCGGCGCCGGTCGAGGGAGTCTTGTCGTGGTCGGTGGTGCGCGTCGACGCGATCAATGCGCCCGCGGAAGTGACCTTCGAAGACGCCCGCGCCGATCTGCAGCGAAGCCTCGCCGAGGACATCGCCGCGGGCAAGATGTTCGACGCCGTGGACGCTTTCGAAAGCGCCCGCAGCGACGGCCTGACGATGTCCGAGGCGGCGACCGAGGCCGGCCTCTTCACGATGTCGTTCGACGCCCTCGACCAGCGCGGCTTCGACCGCGACGGCGTGCGCGTGCCTCAGGTGGCGGCGAGCGCGGAGATCCTGAACGCGGTGTTTGAATCGCCGGAAAATTTCGAGTCGGAGCTGATCGAAGTCGGCGACGACGGATTCGCGGTGATCCGCGTCGACCGCGTCGAGCCGTCGGCGGTGTCGCCGCTCGACGAGGTCCGCGACCGCGTCCGCGCCCATCTGCTGGCCGAACGCGCCGAGGAGCGTCTCGCCGAGATCGCGGCGACGGCGCGCGAACGGCTCGAGGCCGGCGCGTCGCTGGCCGAAGCCGCGGCGGCGGCGACGCCGAACGCCCGCGTCGACTTCGCCGAACTGACGCGCGGCGCCTCGACCCCCGACGTCAGCCGCGCGCTCGCCTTCCAAGCGTTCGGCCTCGGCCTCGGCGAGGTCGCCGAGGGCCGCACCCAGGACGGCTCCCTGACCCTCGTGCGGCTCGGCGAGATCGTGCCGGCGCCCGAGCCGTCGGCGGCCGATCTGGCGGCGGCGCAGCAGGCGATCCAGAGCGAGATCGACGACGACATCGCGCGCCAGCTCGCGGCGGCGCTGCAAAACGCCTTCGACGTGCGCGTCAACCGCAACCTGTTCGACACGGCCGTCGGCGCCGACCGCGACCTCTAGGGCCGATGCAGGCCGAGCCGCCGCTCGACGCGTTCGCCGCCGCGTGGCGCGAAGGCCGGCCCCAGGCCGTCTGGACCTGCATCGCCGACGACGTCGACACCGCCGTCGGGGCGCTGCTCAAGTTCGGCCGCGACCGCCCCAACACGGCGCTGCTGGAATCCGTCGAAGGCGGCAACTGGCGCGGCCGCTTCTCGATCATCGCCACCGACCCGGATTTGATCTGGCGGGTGCGCGGCGGCGTCGCCGAGGCCTCGGCCGGCGACGACGTCGCAGCCAAGCGCTTCGCCAAGCTCGACGCCGCCCCCCTCGACGCCCTGCGCGCGGTGATCGCCGACAGCGCCATGGCCCTGCCCGCCGAGTTGCCGCCGATGGCCGCCGGCCTGTTCGGCTACCTCGGCTACGCCCTCGCCGGCCTGGTCGAGAACGTCGGCGGCGCCGCGCCGGACCCGGTCGGCGCGCCGGACGCGCTGTTGATGCGTCCGACGCTGGTGGTGATTTTCGACGCCCTGAAGCAGGAAGTGACGCTCGTAACCCCGGCGCGGCCGGAACCCGGGCTCGACGCCGAAGCCGCCTACGAAGAGGCGCGGGCGCGACTTGTGTCCGGCCTTGAGACGCTCGCCGCGCCGAGCCCGGCGCGCCCCGCCTTCGGGACCCGCCCGATGGCGATCGACCCGGTCGCCGCCGTCGACGACGACGCCTATCGGGCGATGGTCGAGACGACCAAGGCCTACATCCGCGCCGGCGACATTTTTCAGGCGGTTCCGAGCGTGCGCTATTCGGCGGCGTTCGAGCTGCCGCCGTTTTCGCTCTACCGGGCGCTGCGCCGCCGCAACCCGTCGCCGTTCCTCTACTACCTGAACTTCGAGGACTTCGCGGTTGTCGGCTCAAGCCCGGAGATCCTGGTGCGGCTGCGCGACGGCGTCGTCACCGTGCGCCCGATCGCCGGCACCCGGCCGCGCGGCGCGACGCCGGACGACGACGCGGCGCTCGAGGCCGAACTGCTCGCCGACCCGAAGGAACGCGCCGAACACCTGATGCTGCTCGACCTCGGCCGCAACGACGTCGGCCGCGT
>JAJFFL010000202.1 GCA_021776705.1 Alphaproteobacteria bacterium | reverse complement strand
GCGCGGCGACGATCTCCGGCGGCGGATCGCCGGCCTGGGCGAACGCCGCAACGACCTCGCCGCCGGCGCGCAGCGACGCGGCGAGCGCCGCCAGATCGCGCGGGCCGCCGCGGCCGAGAAGCAACCGCGACAGAGCGCGCGCCGGGTCGCCGGCCCGCTTCAAGCCGTTCCGGAGCCGTTCCCGAAGTCGCCGGTCGCCGACCAGGAACGCGACCGCGTCGAGACGGCGGCCGATCGCCGCCGGGTCGGTCGACGGCCGCGCCAGGCGCGCCGCCAGGGCGCGCGCCCCGGGGCCCGTCACGGTGCGGTCGACGGCGTGCAACAGCGAGCCCTTGCGCTCGCCTCTCAGGGTGCGTTCGAGCTCCAGGCTGGCGCGCGTCGCCGGGTCGACAGCCATGTGCGAGTTGGCCGCGCGCCGCGCCGGCGGCCGCACCCGCGGCGCCCCGCCGGCCTGGGTGAGCGCCAGATAATCGACGAGCGCCCCGGCGGCGGCGATCTCAAGATCGGAAAAGTCGCCGAAGCCGTCGAGCGACGCGACGTCGAACACCGCCTCGAGCCGCCGGCGTCCGCTCTTGGCGCTGAATTTCGCCGCCGGCAGCGGCGTGGTGACGCCGCGGCCGCGCTCCAGAGCCGCTTCGGCGTCGGGGTCGAGACCGGCGTCGTCGGCGACCAAGAGCTCGCGCGGCGCCAACGCGGCGATTTCTTCGCCCAGCGCGTTCGCCTTCACCGCCGCGACGCCGAATTCGCCGGTCGAGACGTCGGCCCAGGCCAGCGCCCGGTTCGCGCCCTTGCCGGCGACGGCGGCGAGGAAGCTGGCGCTGCGCGCGTCGAGCAGGCCTTCTTCGGTGATTGTGCCCGGGGTGATGACGCGCACCACTTCGCGCCGCACCACCGCCTTGGCGCCGCGCTTCTTGGCTTCCTTGGGGTCCTCGGTCTGCTCGCACACGGCGACGCGGAATCCCTTGGCGATCAGCCGGGACAAGTAGGTCTCCGCCGTCGCCACCGGCACGCCGCACATGGCGATGTCCTCGCCCTTGTGCTTGCCGCGCTTGGTGAGGGCGATGTCGAGCGCCGCGGCGGCCAGTTCCGCGTCCTCGAAAAACAGCTCGTAGAAATCGCCCATACGGTAGAACAGCAGCGCGTCGGCGTGCGCGGCCTTGATGGCGAGGTATTGCGCCATCATCGGCGTCGCTTCGGAATTGACCGAAGACGCCGCGCGGTCCTTGGCGGCGACGAGCGTGGTGGCGCGCGGCATGGGCCCCAATCTAGTCCGCTGCGGTCGCGAAGTAGAAATCGTTCTCAATTCGATCGACGTCGCGATAGCCGAGGCGCCCCAGGAACGCCCGGATCTCCACAAGATTCGGCTCGAACACCTCGACCTGCAGCTCGACGTCGTTGTTGCGCAGCAAGTTCTCCATGCCGGCCAGCGCCGCGATTTCATGCCCCTCGACGTCGACCTTGGCGAACACCGCCCGCCCCGACCAGGCGAAGAGATCGTCGAGCCGCACGGTCTCGATGTCTTCCGCGGCGGTGAACTGGCCGGCGTCGGCCGCGTCGCCGACGCCGGCCAGGTCCAGCCGCGACACGCCGGAGGACGCCGGCGCGACGTGAATCGTCGCCCGTCCCGCCTTGTCCGACGCCGCGACGCGGTGCGCCGTGATCGTCGCGTCCGCCCGGTTGGCGAAGATGTTCGCGGACAGCTGATTGTGGTTGCGCCGCACCGGTTCGAACGCGTGCGTCTCGGGCACGCCGTTGACCGCCGCGGTGACGGCGTAGAGACCGAAGTTGGCGCCGACGTCGAGCATGGCGTCGAAGCGTTTCGCGGCCAGCCGGTCGACGAACCGGGCCAGCTGCGCGTCCTCGAACGGCTTGCCGGCGAGCAGCCGCGCGTCGATCCAATTGGCCTTGTCGAGCACCCAGCGCGCCCCGCGCCGGCGGGCGACGCTCACCGGCCCGCGAAAAACGTTGAGCCGCTTGCGCGCCGAGGTGACGAGCTTGGCGACGGGGTTGGTCATGCGGCGGGGGGATCGTCGTACTTCGCCAGTCCCTTCGCCGCCGGGGGACCGACGGTCATGATGAAGATCACCAGCAGAGTCGCCGGAATCGCATAGCCCGCCGTCAGCAGGAAAAACTTCACGTAGCCTTCGATCATTTCGGGCCGGGCCGCGTCCGCGCCGCCGCTCAGCCAGTCGACGATTCGGCCGGAAAAACCCGACACCCCTTTCGCGAAAAACGAGTAGATCGAACTGAACAACGCATACTGCGTCGCCGCGTTCACCGGGTCGGTCAGACTCGACAGGTAGGCGATGAACACGGTCGTCACGAAGCCGCCCGCGATGTTGTCGCTGATGATGGCGAGCGCCACCCGCCATGTGTCGTCCGGCGCGGCGGTTGCGGCGAGCCATGCGTAGGCGCCGTTGGTCAAGAAGGTGATGATCCCGCCGACGATCAGCGCCTTCATGACGCCGAACCGGTAGGCGACGATCCCGCCGAGAAACAGGCCGCCCATGGTCGCGAGGACGCCCGGGCCGGATTGTATGCCGCCGATGACCGCGCGGTTGAATTCAAGATCCGAGTAAAGCGGGCTCGCCATCACCCCCATGGTGAAATCGCTGAGCCGATAGATCGCGACCAAGATCAGGACCGGGAGAATCCAAATCCGAAGCCGGGCGAACACCTGCTTGAACGGCTCGACGAACATCATCGTCATGCGTCGAACGAGGGGTTGTTCGGCGTGGCGGTCCTTTTCGCGGCGCGGCGGTTCGCGCATCAGCAAGACCAGACCGCCGCAGACCGCCATGGCCGCGGCCATGGCGAGGAACGACACGTGCCAGGACGAGAACTCCGAAATAATCAAGCCGATGCCGGAAAACATGTAGGCGAACCGGTATCCCAGCGAATAGGCCGCCGCCATGTTCGCCTGATTGTCGGTCGACGCCGATTCGATCCGCCAAGCGTCGATCGAGACGTCCAGAGACGCGCCGGAGAACGCCAGCAAGAGCGCGCCGATGGCGACCGGCAGCAGGCCGACGGCCACCGTCGCGGACGCGCCCGCCCCGTCGACCGCATCGGGAGACGGAACGACATGCGGGTTCGTGCCGGCGACCACCGCGAGGCCGGCGCAGGTGCCGACGATGGCGACGATCATCCAAGACCGCCGGTGCCCGAGGCGGTTGGTCAGGACCGGCACCTTCCAGCGGTCGATGACGGGAGCCCAAATGAACTTGAACGAGTAGGCGAACGTCACCCAATAGAAAAAGCCGATCGTGGAGCGGTCGATCCCGACGTCGCGCAGCCAGTACGAGAGCTTTTGGAACACCATGTAGAGCGGCAGTCCGGACGCGAAGCCGAGCACCACCATCGCCGCCATCACCGGGGTGAAATAGACGAGGATCATGTCGCGCCAGGACTTGCGGCGTGCGGCGTCGGCGGCGACATCGGTCATCGGGAGGCTCCGGGCGAATCGCTGGGCGCAGGTCGGGCGCACGTTCGCCCGTCGGGCGGCCCGCGTCCAGTTACGGAGGGTTGAGAATCCAGCCCGCCTAGGCGGCGGACTTGGCCGTCCAGCGCCGCACGACGTCGGCGAGGGCGGCTTCGGCGACCGGCTTGGTGAGGAAGTCGTTCATGCCGGCGGCCAGGCACGCGGCGCGGTCGTCGGCGGAGGCGTTGGCGGTGAGGGCGATCACCGGCGTGTCGGCGCCTGTGGACAGGCCGCCGCGCAGCCGCCGCGTCGCTTCGAGACCGTCGAGTCCCGGCAGCCGCATGTCCATGACGATCAAGTCGAAACCGCCGGTCTGCGCCGCGGCGAGGCCGGCGCGGCCGTCGACGGCGGTCTCGACCCGGGCCCCGAGGCGCTTCAGCTGCGCTTCGGCGAGCAGCCGGTTGACCGGGTTGTCCTCGACCAGGAGCACGCGCGGGCCGTCGCCGCCGGCGGGGGCCGCGGCCTCGGCCTCTGGGCGGCGCGCTTCCGAGGCCGGCGCGGCGGCGGCTTCGCCGTTCCAGGCCGCGCGCACGCGCTCGATCAAGGAGACCCGGCGCCACGGCTTGACGATCCAGCCGGAGAACCCGCCCTCCAGCCGTTCGGCGAGGCGGTCGCGTTGGTCGGGCGCCGCCAGCACCAGCGCGCCGCGCGCCGGGTCGATGTCGAAGGCGTCGACGGCGGCCCAGGCTTCGTCGATCAAGAACACGCGGTCGGGCCCGTCCTCCAGCGCGGCGGCGAGATCGCCGAGCCGGCCGCAGGTCTCGGCGCGGGCGCCGAGCGCCTCGAGCTGCGCGCCGAGGCCGCGGCGCACGATCGGATTGGGCGCGGCGACGACGCAGTCGACGCCGGCCAGCGGCGGCGCGGCGGCGTCGGCGGCGACCACCGGCAGGCGGGCGGCGAAGGCGAACTCGGCCCCGCCGTCCTCCGGGGCCACGAGGTCGATGTCGCCGCCCATCGCGTCGGCGAGGCGGCGCGCGATCGACAGGCCGAGGCCCGCCCCTTCCGCCGCTTTGGCGTGCGAGGCGTCGACCTGGGCGAAGGCGTGAAAGATGCGCGCCCGTTCGGCTTCCGGAACGCCCGGCCCGGTGTCGCGCACCGCGATCCTTACGTCGACCGCGCCGGCCGGCGCCGGGCTCGCCACCAGCGACACCATGACCCCGCCGGATTCTGTGAACTTGACGGCGTTGCCGATCAAGTTGAGCAGGATCTGGCGCAGGCGGCCCGGGTCGGCGGTCACCAGGCGCGGCGTCGCCGACGACACCACGGAGACGATCTCCAGCGATTTCTCCCGCGCCCGCGGGCCGACGAGTTCGACCGCCGCCTCGACCACGGCGGCGAGGTCGACGTCGACGGCGTCGAGCGTCGCCGCGCCG
>JAJFFL010000201.1 GCA_021776705.1 Alphaproteobacteria bacterium | reverse complement strand
CAACGCCGACACGGTCGCCGACTGGCGCATGGTCAACGACGCCTCCGCCGCCGACGTCACCGCCTATCTCGCCCATGCCGCCGGGGCGGAGATCGACCCGCTCGGCGCCTATTGGGCGGACGTCGACGCTCTGGCGACCGGCTGGCCGGGGCGCCAAGCGGCGCTCGAGGCCATCGCCGCGTTCGACGTCGAGCGGCGCGCCGCCCTGGCGGCGGACGACGCCGACGGCCACGCCGCGGTCGACGCCGAAGTCGCGCGCCGCAAAGCCTTTGCGCGCGGCTACGCCCGCGCCTACGCGCGCTTCGCCATGGGACGCGTCGGCCGCCGTGACGGGCACGCCGTCATCGCGCGCGCCACTCTCGCCGCCCCCGACGCCGAGCGCGACGCGACCGCCGACGTGGCGGAATTCATGGCCGCGCGCGACACGTCGGTGCCCGACGACTTCGGCCTCGACGACTGACGTCGACCGGCGCGGAGTCGTGCGAGGCCGGCGTCAGCGATCTTGGCCGCGCCGCGCCCGCAGCCACGCGAGACGCGCCCGCTGCGCCGCCAAATCCAGCTCCAATCTCGGACCGCACGACTCCGGCGCGTCGGCTTGCGCCGCCTCGAGTTCGGCGATGCGGCCGGCCAGGGCGCGATCCAACTTCGTCAGCAGCGCGGCGCGGCGGGCTGGGCTCAACGTCTCCCACTCCGACGACCGGGTGCGAAACGGATCGACACCCGGGCCGACGGCGCGCTCGACGTCCGCCGCCCACGCGCGCAGCGCCGCCCGCCCCGGCGCGCTGAGAGTCAGCTGCGTGGTGCCGCGGCCGTCGCCGCGCGCCTTCGCGGCGGCGATCAGGCCGCGTTCGGTGAGGCGCCGGATGGCGGGGTAAACCGCACCGGCCGAGCCGCTCCACTCGCGGCTGCGCGACGTCTCAAAACTGCGCCGGACCTGGTAAGCCGTGCAGGCGCCGCAACGCCCAATCTCGCTCAGCACCGCGCCTTCGAATTCGGTCAGCGAACCTTGCGGCATTTTCATTTGTCCCGTCGCGGACGTTCATTTAGTATTTTTCGTACTAATTGGTGCGATTGACGCGTTTCCGACGTTCTAAGCCGCGTCGTCGAACTTCGATAGTCACCCTCGAGAGGTTTTCATGAAACGCCTGTTGTGCACCGTCGCCGTCGCCGCGCTTTCCGCGCCGGCTTGTGTCGCGGCCGCCGCCGCGGAGTCCGCCGCCGCGGAATCAACCGCCGCGTCGGCCCCGCCCCCCGGCGCCCAGATCATCGAGGGGAATCCGAAGGAGCGCCGCTACGGAATCGGCATGGCGCCGCCGCAAGGCGGCGAAGAGTCTGTGGCCGTGATCATGGTTCCGGCCGGCAGCGTCGCGGCCGAAGCCGGCCTGCGGGTTGGTGATCGCATCCTCAGCGTCAACGGAACACCGGTGCCGGAGATCGAAATCGCGGGCTTCATGGCCGCCATGCGCGCGTCGCCGCTCTCGTTGGTCGTGGATCGGGCCGACGAGACCCTCACCTTCGACTTGTCGCTCGACGGCGCGCCGCCGCGGGTGACGTCCGGCGGCGAACGCCCGACTCCGACGTCGGCGGACGGCGACGAGGACTTCAGCGACGCCGCGCTTGAACTCGCGGATCTGCTCGCCGCGCGCTACTTGTTTCCCGACGTCGGGGCGCGCTACGCGGAGATGTTGCGCGCCAACGCCCGCGACGGCGCCTATGCGGGGATGGCGAACGCGGCGGCGTTCAGCGCCCGCGTCAATCAGCAACTCGCCGAGGTGTCGGTGGACCGGCATCTGCACGTCACGCCGCCGGGCGCCGAGTCGCCCGGACGCCGCATGATGACTTCCGGCTCGGGCGCCGGCTCCACGCCCGACGCCGTGCCCGACAGCGGTTGGCTGGCGGACGGCGTCGCGTTCATGGAGATCGGCCTGATGCCCCCCGGTCCTGAACTCAAAGAGTGGGCGGCGACGTTCATGGAGGAGCACGCGGACGCCAAGGCGCTGGTCCTGGATCTGCGATTCTGTCGCGGCGGTACGATCGACATGATGAACGGCTTCCTGCCCTATCTCTACGGCGAAGAGACCCACCTCCTCAACATGGACATGCGCCCCGGCGCCGACGACGAGACGGTGGCCGAGTTCGACGCCACGCCGGAACTGGTGCGCGGCGACGCCGGCGAGGACATGCTGAGTTGGCGGCATGTGATTTCACCCAGTCAAACCGCCAACAAGCCGGACATGGCGGTCTATGTGCTGACCGGACACACCGGCTCGGCGTGCGAACATCTGACCCTGGCGCTCAAGGCCACGGACCGCGCCACGGTCGTCGGCGGCGTGACGGCGGGCGCCGGCCACTTCGCGGCCTACGCCGATTTTGGCGACGGCTTTTCCATGTTGCTTCCGATCGGCCGCACCTACGACCCGGAGACCGGCCAGGGATGGGAAGGCGACGGCATCGCGCCGGACGTGGCGACCGATCCCGACGACGCCGCGGCGGAAGCCCTGCGGCTCATCGCCGACGTTCCCACCTGACCGCATGCGGCGCGGCGCGAGAGCCGCCGCGCCGGCGATGGGGGGATGGGGATGACATCCGTCGACCGGGTCGCGTCGTCTCTCGCCCGGGTTGAACGCCGGCGAAGCGCGAGTCCGTCGCGTCGCCGGCGCGGGTCTAGCTTTTTGACAGCCGCGCCAGCGCGTCATGGGCCCGGCGGTTTTCGGGCTCCAACGTCAGCGCCGCCTGAAAGCGCTCTTTCGCCGCCGCCGAGCGGCCAAGCGTTTCAGCCAGCGCGCCGGCCGACAGCAGCGCCGGCAAAAGGGTCGGCCGCTGTTCCAGCACGGCGTCGAAGTCGGCCAACGCCTCCTCGGCGCGGCCGAGGCCTTCCAAGGCCTTGGCGCGGGCGTACCGGGCCGCCGCACCGTCGCCTCGCCGGGCCAGAGCCGCGTCGGCGAGTTCAAGCGCCGTCGCCCACCGCCCGCCCTTCACCGCAGTGAGCGCTAAGAGATGGCGCGGTCGCGCCGCGGCCGGCGCCGCGTCGCACCATTCGATCAGGGCCGTGCGCGCGGCTGAGCCGCCGCCGGCCGCCCGCGCGGCGCCGACATAGGCGTACCAGGTCTCGGGGACCGACGGCGATCCGTGGGCTATTCGGCGCGCGGCGGCCGACGCGGCGGCGGGGTCGAGCGCGCCGCGATGCAAGGCCTCGGCGTTCGCCGCCTCCTCTAGCCCGCGGGGCGGCAGCGGCAAGCGCAAGACGCCGCCGTTGGCGGCGATCGGAAACGCCGCGTCGAGAAGCGAACCCGGCGCGACGTCGAAGCCGATCTGCGCCAGGGTTTCGCGGCTCGCCGACTCCGGTTCCGCGCCGACGCGGATCAACGCCCGCCACAGCGCCGCGCCAACCGAGGCGTCGTCCAGCAGCCGCGCGACCCAATCCCGCCGCCGCGATCGCTGATAGACCGGCATGATTTCGGCGAGGCGCTCGGCCGGGGTCAAGCCGCGGCGGGCGCCGGAGTAGAACCGCAACGCGGAGACGTGGGCGCCGCTGACGACGCGCACCCGCGGGTCGTTCAAGAACTTCGCCCACATGTAGCCGTCGGTCGATCCGCCGTCGGGCGGAGTCGTCGTCCAGCCTTCGCGCAAGCCGAGGTACGCCGCGCGCCGGTAGCCGACGAAGTTCGGCCCCGGCAGGGGGAAGCGCCGCGCGGCGAACGCCTTGCGCAGACGCTCCGGCGCGGCGTTGGCGGGGTTCAGGGACGCGCGGCCGTCGGGGTTGAGGTCGACGGCGACGACGTTGCCGAAGTCGGCGTCCCGCAGCAGACGCAGCATCGACGCTGCGTGCCACGGCAGCCAGATGTCGTCGTCGCAGATCTGCAGAACGATTTCGGCGTCGGACTCGCGGATCACCGGGTCGCGGTAGGGTTCGCCGGTGCGCGGCGATTTCGGGTTGGCGACGTAGCGGATGCGCGAGTCGCGCGTCGCGAGTTCGGCGACGATGTCGGCGGTTCGCTCCGGGGCGCCGTCGCCGATGACGACCAGCTCCCAGTCTTCGAAGGTCTGATCCTGGACGCTGGCGATCGCGGCGCGCAGCGTGTCCTGGTGATCGTAGGTGGCGCAGAGGACGAGGACGCGCGCCATGGCCTCAACGCTCCGGCAAGCCGCCGAGCGCGCGCAGCTTGGCGAGCGTGCGCACGATCAAGGCGCCTTCCGCGGCCCCCGTCGGCGGCGGCGGACCGCCCTCGACGTGCTCGACAAAGGCGCGCAGTTCGCGCAGCAGCGGAAACTCCGTCGACACCGGCAGCGCCCGTTCCGCCTCCGGCGCCTTGGCGTAGGCCTGGCCGCCGGACCCCGGGTAGAACTTGACGTGGTCGGCGAGCGGATCGTCCATCACGCCGACGCCGCCGTCGTAGACGACCGAGACGACGCGCTCCACGCGCGGCCAGTTCGCCGCCACGTGAACGACGGCGGAGGGCGTTTCGCCGAGAATGCCGAACAGGCCGCGCGCCTGGCCGTCGGCGTCGACGACCCCGGCGGCGGCGCGCGGCTCCGGCATGTGGCCGAGCAAGCCGTAGATCATCGACAGGTCGTGCGGAGTCAGGGTCCAGATCGCGTCGGCGTCGCCGTGCGGCGTCGTCCACTGCAGCCGCCGTGTCGCGACCTGGCGCACCGCGCCGTGCTCGCCGGACGCCGCCATCTCGGCGAGCTTTTCGACGCCCGGGTGGTAGCGCCACTTGTGCATGACGAAGACCCGTTCGGACGCCTGTTCGGCGATGCGGTCGGCGTGCTCGGGATCGTCGGTCAGCGGCTTTTCGCAAAAGATCGGCTTGCCGGTCTCCAGCAGGCGGTCGACGAGCCGGCCGTGCTGCGTCGTCCAGGCGGCGACGACATAGGCGTCGCACGGAGAGTCGAGGCGGTCGACGTGGTCGACGGCCGACGCCGCGCCGTGGTCCAGCGCCGCGGCCCGCATCGCCGCGTCCGGGTCGGCGACGTCGACGCGGCAGCCGAGCCCGCGCAGGTCGCGCAGGATGTTCTTGCCCCAACGGCCGCAGCCGACGAGGCCCACGCGCAACCGATCCGTCATGCCTTGACGGCCGCTTCGTAACCTTTAACGAGTTGCGCGAAGGAGCCGCCGTTCGCATCCCGGTCGGACATTAGCGGGTCCGTGATCGCGGGCCATTGCAGGCCGAGATCGGGGTCGTCCCAACGGCAAACGATCTCGTCGTTCAAGTCCCACCCCTGGGTGAGGCCGTAGACCATGACGTTGCCGTACGGGATGTAGAAGCCGTGCACGACGCCGGGTTGGATCAAGGCGGAGGTCAGGGTGTCGCCGGTCAGGCGCACGACGCCGCGCGCGCCCCGCGTCGGCGACGCCGGACGAATGTCGTGCAGCGCCAGCAGCAATTCGCCTTCGAGAATGACGAGATAATCCGCGTGCACCGGGTGCACGTGCATGCCGCGCATCACGTTGGCGGCGTTGCGGACAAAGTTCCATTGCCGCAGCGGCGGCAGGCCGTCCCAGTCCTCGCGGTAAATTTCGGTCAAGGCGCCGCGTTCGTCCGCGTGCGTCTGCAAAGTGAGAAAGTCTTCCACGAACGGGATGTCGCCGGAGATCACGTCGGGCGCGGCGCGGCGCTCCGTGTCGGACACGGCGGCGCCGGCTTTCGCCCGTTTTGGTGAGATCGCGTCCATGCCGTAGTCGCCCGCCCCGTTGCGTCTCGCCCTCCCAGCCAGCCGCCAAACACGTTTACCACGTGGACGCGAAACGCCCAACGCCATGGCGCAGAAGGAACATTCCGCGACCGGCCGGGCGCGCCGGCGAGTCGCGAAACGCCGATGTGCGCGGCGTCCCTACTCCAGCGTGTCGTCGCCCTCGCCGCCGGCGACTTCGCCGGGAACCGGGAAGCCGCGGTCGCGCATCAACGCGGCGACGTCGGCGTCGCGGCCGCGGAACGTGCGGTAGGCGTCGGCCGGGTCGACCGCGTTGCGCGGCGCGAAGAGGTTTTCGACCAGGCTTTGCGCCAGCGCCTTGTCGTAGAAGCCTCCGGGCGCCTCGGCGAACGCTTCCGCCGCGTCGGCGGTCAGCACGTCGGCCCACATGTAGCCGTAGTAGCCGGCCGAATAGCCCTCGCCGGAGAAGATGTGCCCGAAATGCGGGCTGCGGTGGCGCATCGGCAGCTCGTCCGGCATTCCGAGGTCGGCGAGCGTGGCGCGTTCGAACGCGTCCGGATCGATACTGGTCGGATCGACCGTGTGGTAGCGCATGTCGACGAGCGCCGAAGCGAGATACTCGGTGGTGTCGAAGCCCTGGCGGAAGGTTTTCGCCGCCTTGATCTTGTCCACGAGCGCGGCCGGGATCGGCTCCCCGGTCTCGGCGTGCACCAGATAGGTGTCGATCACTTCGTCGGTGAGCAGCCAGCGTTCCAGAAGCTGCGACTGGAATTCGGTGTAGTCGCGCACGCCGCCGTTGAGCGTCGGATAGGCGACGTTCGACGACAGGTAGTGCAGGGCGTGGCCCATTTCGTGGAAGAAAGTCTCCGCGTCGTCCCAGGAAATCAGCACCGGCTCGCCGGGCGCGCCTTCGACGAAGTTGGAGTTGTTCGACGCCAGCACCGTCCGCTTGCCGCGGAAGGATTCATGGCTGCGGTAGCTCGTCGCCCAGGCGCCCGAGCGTTTTCCGGTCCGCGCGAACGGGTCCAGGTACCACAGGCCGACGTGGTCGCCGTTCGTCTTGTCGGTGACCTCCCAGACCCGGACGTCGTCGTGGAACACCGGGACCGACCCGTCGGCGATTTCTTCAAAGTTGAAATTGAACAGCTCGCCGGAGACGAAGAACATCGCCTCGCGCAGCTTGTCGAGCTGCATGTAGTTTCTCACTTCGTCGGAATCGAGATCGTACTTCGCCTGCCGCACTTTCTCGGCGTAGTAGCGATAGTCCCAGGGCGCGATCGTGATCCCGGCGCCCTCGCCGTCCGCGATCGCCTGCATTTCGGCGACTTCTTCGTGCACGCGGGCGACGGCCGCCGGCCACACGGTCTCCATCAGCTCGAGCGCGTTCTCCGGCGTTTTCGCCATCCGGTTTTCAAGCCGCCAAGAGGCGTAATTGTCGTAGCCCAGGAGCGCGACCCGCTCGTCGCGCAGCTGCAGGATTTCGGCGATGATGGCGTTGTTGTCGTGCTCGTCGCCGTTGTCGCCGCGGCTGTAGTAGGTGCGCCAGACTTGTTCCCGAAGGTCGCGTTCGTCGGAGAAGGTCAAGAACGGGTCCATCGACGAGCGCGTGTTGGTGATCGCGTATTCGCCGTCGCGCCCGCGCTCCGCCGCGGCCGACGCCGCGGCCTGGATGAAGCTGTCCGACAGGCCCGCCAGCTGGTCTTCGGTGATGTAGGTGACGTAGCCCTCTTCGTCCGCGAGCACGTTGTTGCCGAAATCGGTGTGCAGCTCGGCGAGGCGCTGATTGATCGCCGCGTAGCGTTCTTTGGCGGCGCCGTCCAAGGTCGCGCCGTTGGAGGCGAAGCCGTCGTAGGCGAGCCACACCAGCCGTTGCTCGGCCGCCGGCAGGGATTTTCTTGCGTCGCTTTCGTAAACCGCCTGAACGCGCTCGAAGAGCGGCTTGTTCTGCGTGATCTTGGAGGAATATTCCGACAACTTCGGCGCCATCTCGCGCTGGATGTCGCGGAACTCCGGCGTCGACAGGTTCGAACTCCAAATGCCGTAGTAGGTGAACACGCGGCCGAGGTCGTCGCCGACGCGCTCCATGGCCACGATCGTGTTCTCGAACGTCGGCGGCTCCGGGTTGTTGGCGATCGCGTCGTACGCGGCCAGCGACCGCGCCATGCCGGCTTCCAGCGCCGGCTTGACTTGCGCGAGGTCCATGTCGCCGAACGCCGGCACGCCGCCGAAGGGGCCGGTCCATTCGGCCGTGAGCACGTTGTCGATGGCGGTCTCCTGAAGTCCGGTCGGGGCGGCGTCGGGGTTCGCCGCGGCGGGTTCGACGACGCCGTCGACGACGTCCTCGGCGACTGTCGCCGTGAGATCGCCGGTGTCGTCGTCGGTTTCGACCGCGTCGCCGGCGTCGGCGGATTGGGTGGCGGCTTGCTGGTCGCAGGCGGCGAGCGCGAACGCGGCGGCGCCCGCCAAGAGGATGCGGCGCATGATCTGTCCTTCCCAAGGTCTTGCGAGCGATCGCCGCGGAACCTAGCCGCCGCGGCCCCGCCCCGCCAATGACTTATCCGTCACGGACCCGCCGTTTGCGACGAAAGCCGTCAGCGTCCGCGTCGCGTCCAGGATCGCCGCCGCCCCGGGCCGCCGCCGCCCGGCCAGCATCGACCGCGTGATCCGCTCGAAATGCCGCACGAAACGGGCGATGCGGCGGTCGAGGTCGGCCGCCGCCGACGCGCCGGCGGCGGCGACGGCGGCCCGTTCCGCCCGCCGCCGCCATTCCGCCGCCGTGGCGAACGACGGCGCGGCGAGGAACACGAACGCGTCGATCGCGTCGAAGCGGCGGGCGTAGTCCCCGGCCAGCGCGTCGTTGACGGCGCGCCGCCAGGTCCCGTCCGGGTCCTCGTCGCGCTCCAGGTCGTTGACCGGCGCGCCGAGTTGCTTGACCGGCAGCGGCGTGGCGCCGAGACACCAGCCGTCGAGCAACACCAGATCCGGCGCGCCGGCGAACACCGGCCATGCGGCCGCCGGGACGCGTTCGTCGGCGAGCTTGTCGAACCGCGGCAAGCGCGTGCGCGAGGCGCCGCCGGCTTCCGCCAACGCCGTCAGGGTTTCGTCCCACAGCGCCAGGTCGTGGGTTCCGGGCGGGCCGCGGGTGGCGAACAGCGGATGCGCCTGCGCCGCGCGGCGCCGGCGTGCGGCGCCGGTGAGATAGACGTCGTCGAGCGACATGCGGGCGACCTTGAGCCCGCTTTCGGCGGCGAACCGGTCGGCGCGATAGGACTTGCCGGTCGCCTGAGCGCCGGAGATCGCGACCCGCGCGCCGCGGAGTTCGGCGCGGTCGCGCAGCCAAGCCTGCAGGGCGGCGTCGGCGGGGTTCACGGCGTACGCACCTCATGTTGCACAGACGCGAACTCCGGCCACGTTGCGGGAACTCAGCGCGCCTGATACGCGTTTTCATCATTGCAGTTTCGTGGCGTGCGCGCGACGGCGCCGGAGGATAAAGTCAGGCCGGCGAAACCACACGGCGGAGCCCGATGACCGACCATTCGGCCGACACCCTTTCCGCAGCGCTTCGCGTGCTCGTGATCGATCCGCCGAGCGGCCGCGGCGCCGACGGGCTGCACGCCCGCATCGACCGCTTCGTGCAACTCTACCTGTCGCAACACTGGGACGCGCCGCGCCGCTTCGTGCGGGTGCGCGACCTCGCCTATGTCCTCTACGACGAGTCCGACCCCGGCGGACTCAAGGACCGCACCGAAGACGTGCGCGCCGCGCTGGAGCAACGGCTGTTCGGCGACCACGGCGACGCCAACGTCAAGGTCTACGGCCTGATCGGCGAGGCCGGCCCGTTGCAGGCGTTCATGGCCGAAAGCGACGCCACGATACAACGCACGCGGGAGCCGTCGCTGAGTCGAGGCCCCGCGGCCGACGACGCGAACGCCGGCCCGGACGGCGCCGCGGGGCGCGCGCCGAACCACGCCGAACGGCCGTTCACGCCCGTCTACTGCGGCGTCTACGATCTTGAGAAAGAAATCTTGCTGGCGTCGATCCTGGCGGCGCGTCCGCGCATCGGCGACTCGGCGTCGGGGCCGATGCACGTCGCGGCCGCGCGGCTCAAGGCCGCGCCGGCGGATCTCGACGCCGCCTTGTTCGACGTGGCGTCCGCGGACGCGGCGCACGCCGGCGCCCACGCGGTGGTGCTGGTCCCGATCCATTTCGACTCGCTCGCCGCCGCCGGGTCGCGGCGCATGCTGCAGGAACGTTTCGAAGCGGCGCCGCCCGACGTTCTCAAGCGGCTCGGCGCCCAGGTGCACGGCGCGCCGACGTCGCCGTCTCACGACACTCTCGTTCAGATCGTGGAATCGCTGCGGCCGCATTTTCGCTTGATCAACTGGGTGGTTCGACAGGGAGCGGTCGACGTCGACCGCTACCGCGACGCGCGGGTGCCGATGCTGTCGCTGGCGGCGCAGCCGGACGGCGGCGACCCGGCGATCGAGCGCGCCCGGTTTCTGGCCAAGGCCGCCAGCATGCGCAACGCCGGCATCCTTCCTGGCATCGACGGCGTGCGCGACGCCGAACAAATCAAGCGCTGCCGCGAAGCCCGCGTGCGCTATGTGTCCGGCGCCGCGGTCGCGCCCTACCGCGACCAGCCCTACCCGGCGATGAAAGTCTGCGCGCGCGACCTCCCTTGCGCGGCCTGACGCGGGGCGTTCTCGGTGCGGCGGACGTCGCTCCGCCACGGAGCGATCACAGATGAACCGGCCGTGCGCTTGTCAGCAGGCCTGTTGGCGATCGGCGCCGTCGCCCAGCATCGACCATCCCAAATCGGAGCGCGTCGCCGCGCTCAAGCTCGGTTCCCCGAGGATCACCTCGATGTGGCAAAGCGCTTCGGCTTCTCGGCCGTCCTGCAGCAGCAGCCATGCCAGTTCCTTGCGCGCTTCCGTATGATCCGGGTCGAGCGAAACAGCCTTGCGAAGCATGGCCTCGGCCTTCACCCAATCCCACTCGCTGTTGAGCGCCAGATACGCTGACGAGACCAAGAACGCCGGATCTCCCACGGCCGCCGATGTGAACTCCAACCTCGATTCACCGGCAAGGGATGAATCCGACGGGGCCGCCGTCCGAACGGCGGACGTTGGTTGAAAGGCGGGAGCGGTGAAAACCGCGGCGGCGGCCGCCGCGGCGAGGGCGCTCGCGGCGGCGGCTCCGAACAACAACCGTCGATGGCGGGTTGCGGACGCGGCCGGCGAGAGCTTGACCACCGGAAGTCGCCACCGGTAGCCGCTCCCCCGAACGGTTTCGACGAATTCCGGGTCACGGGCGTTTTCGTCGAGGGCCTTTCGAAGCGCCCGGACGACCGTGTTCATGCGCCGGGTCGTGTCGATCCGACTGGCCTCGGGCCAGACCGCGTCGTCGATGGCCTGCCGCGTGACGGTTCCGCCTTCAGCTGCAAGCAGCAATCTCAAGACCTGCAGGGGTTGTCCGGCGATGTCGAGCCGGCGACCGTCGCGAAACAGCATGCGCCGTTCAACGTCGAGTCGGAACGGACCGGAGGAGAATTTCGATTTCTCCGCCCGCGCAGCCGAATTCCGCGGCGACGCACGCGCGGCGATTTTTCGGCGCAAAGCCAACATACGGAACATTGCGACACCCATGGTTGCTGCGGATTCACATCGATTTGATACGATCCTTACCATTTCTCATTTGAGCCTCGAAGGCGACCACAGCAGCACTTGCAGCGGCGTCCGCCGGCTCAACGGGTTGCGGGACGCCTTCGAACAATTTCGAGGAGGTGATCTTGTCGACTGGCCGCATCTGGAAGCAGGCATGTCGCGTGGGCCTGGCCGTCGCGTCGGCGACGTTGGGTTCCGCCGCGACCGCCGACGATTCACGCTCCCCCGTGGAAGCGTACTTCGAACACCTGTGGACGCAGGCGGCGTACGCGGCGTGCGCGGCGACCGCGTTCAAGGGCGAGGACGCCGAAATATTCTGTTTCGGCGAAGACCCGTACGGACAGCCGTTGACGGAGAACACCCAGTTTCAGCTCGCGTCGGTGTCGAAGCACTTTACGGCGGTTCTGGCGCTGAAGCTGGCGGAGCGCGGGATCGTCCGTCTCGACGACCCGATCGTCGAACGACTGCCCGAACTCTCGAATTTCAGCAGCGTCACGCTCCGTCAGCTGCTCAACAACACCGCGGGCGTTCCAAACCACGATCAGTTTCCCGCCTACGTGGCCGGACGCGATGGTCCGATCGCCGACGCAAATCTCTTGTCGCTGATCAACGACGCCGGACCGCGGTTCGAAGCCGGCTCCGCGTACGAGTATTCAAACTTTGGCTGGCGTCTCGCCGCCATTCTGTTGCACCGCGCCGACGGCCGCTCGTTCAGGGAATTGACGCAGGACGAGCTGTTTGAACCGTTGGGAATGTCAGACACGGTCGCCGTCGACGGTTCCGACTATGCACGACATCCCGGGCTTGAGCCCTTCGGCGCCGACGGATTCGTCGCGACGCTTTCCGCCCATCCGCAGTGGAACGAAGGCGCCGGCACCATCGTGTCGACGCCCCGAAACATGATCTCCTGGCTGCGCGCGCTGCATTCGGGACGCGTGTTGTCGGACGAAAGTTACGCCGCGCTGACGACGGCGGACGACAACGGCTACTCGATGGGATTTGCGATCTACGAGGCGTCCGGCGAAAAAATCGTCGCGCACGACGGCCGCTTCGTCGGCGGTTCCGCCGACGTTCAGCACCGATCCCCAAGCGGCTTCGTGTCGGTGGTCTTGTCGCACCAGAACACCCGTTTGACGCAAGCGACGCGCAGCGACCTGAGTCGCTTTTCGCGTGGCGAAGACATGCAGAATCCGCTTGGCGAGCTGGCGCCGGTCACGGTCGAGGTCGAGGATTCCGACGCGTGGAAGCTGCAGGGCACGTACGAGTTCGGGCCCGGATTTTTCGTCATCGTGCGGGCGGTCGGAGACCGGCTCTATGTGGCCGCGAATTGGGGCGACTACACGGAACTTCTGCCCGTCGCCGACGGCGCCTATGTCAGCCGAACTCTTGGGGCGCGAATAACGTTTTCGGAAACGGACGCCGGGGTCCCGGCGTTGTCCTGGGACGGGTCGCCTCCAATCCCGCGCACGCCATGACGCGCGCGCCGGCCACATGCGCTTGGGGGCGGCTTGCGCGATCTCCGGCGATCGCCGCAGCAACGCTTGCGTCCGCCTGCGCGTCGTCGCTCCCGCCGCTCGACGTGGACCATCCACGGACCGCCGCGGTCTACGACGTCGCGCAGCTCATCGAGACTCGCCACGCGGAACCGTTTCGCAACGCCGATGCGGACGCCTTCAAGGCGCGCGTCGATACCTTGGCGCGACGCTCGCCGACCCTGACGGACGCCGAATTCAAGACCGAACTCACGCGACTGGCGGCGTCGCTTGAAGACGGGCACGCCTATCTGAATTGGACCAAACTTCGCGCCACGCCGCTTCGATTCAACCTCTTCTCCGACGGCGTCTTCGTCACCGACGCCGGCGACGCCCACGCCGATCTCGTGGGCGGCCGGATTGAACGCGTCGGAGCCGTCCGCGTCGACAAGGCGCTTGAGCGGATACGGCCGTTGGTCTCCGCGGACAACGACGTCCAGCGCGACATGCGCGCGCCGATCTATCTCGGTGTCGGTGAATTCCAGGCGGGGGCCGGACTTGGCGACGGCGACTCGATCGAATTGACCATGAGGTTCGCGGACGGCGCGCGTCGCACCGTCGACGTCGACAACGTCGACTACGCCGAATACTTGCGCGGCCTCAACATCATCCCGGAGCCTCTGCAGCCCTATCTCTCCCCCGACTTCAGCAGCGCTTTGGCCTTCGCCGACATGCGGCCCCAGTCCGTCGACGGCCCTTTGTATCGCCGACGCCACGACGCGTCCTACTGGATGCTGCCCTGGCCCGAGGCCGAGGCGCTCTACGTCAGCTACCGCTACGTGCGGCAAGACGCGGCGCCGATGCCGGCGTTCGCATCGGAAGTTGAACGCATCGCCCGTGAAAATCCCGACTGGCGGGTGATCGTCGACGTCCGCGAGAATCCCGGCGGCAGCAGCGAGAACAGCTTGCCTCTCGTCGCCGCGCTGTCGCGGCTGGACCTGGAGCGAAAGCCCGGCTGGCTGGTGGTCATCACCGGACCCAAGACGTTTTCCGCCGCCACAGGATTCTTGTCGTGGACGGAAATGCAAACCGGCGGCCTCTTCGTCGGCGGGCCCAGCGGCGGCGGCCCGAACCATCTCGGCAATGTCCGCGGGCATCTCGTGGACGCGCTCGGCACGGATTTGAAGTTGTCGAGCGCGTTCAACGCGTGGGGTCTGCCGGCCGACCGTCGCACGACCACGCGCCCCCACATCGCCGTCGAAGAGTCCGGGGCGGACTTCTTCGCCGGCGCCGACCCCTTGTTGGACGCCGCGCTCCGCGCGTCGGCGGCGGACGTCGGGTGGGTCTCGACCGAATCGGCCGCCGACATCGACCGGTCCTATGACTTCGCTCCGGGGCAAGCGCTTCGCGTGAGATGCGCGCGCGCGTCGTGCCGTGTCTCGATCACCGGACTGTTGAACTCCCCGGCGCGCGCCGGGCCCGACGGCGACCTGATCACGTGGTACCGGAGGATTGGGGTCTCCCAGATCGGCGACACCTCGGCCGTGTTCCGCTTCTGCGGCGAGAGCCGAACCTTGACGCGGCTGTCCGCCGCCGAACTGCCTTTCGAGGATTTGGCGGCGCGAGGGATGATCGACGCCGCACGGCGGCGCTTGGCGATCGAAGCGGCTGAGAGTCCCGACGCGCCCCGCTTCAGCGAATCGCGCCTCAACGCCTTGGGCTACGGATTCCTGGGCCGCGGCGCCTCCGACGCCGCGATCGTCGTGTTGGAGCACGTCGCGATGACCCACCCCGCGTCGGCGAACGCGCGCGACAGCCTCGGCGAAGCGTATCTCGACGCCGGCGATGTCGAGCGGGCGCGGGAAAGCTACGAGGCGGCGCTGAACCTTGACCCGGATCTGCCGAGCGCACGGCGCGCGCTCGAGAACCTGCAGGATCTCGCCGACGACGAGCGTTCGGCCGTCGATTGAATGGTGCCCCCGGTCTGACTCGAACAGACACGCCCGTTAAGGCAACGGATTTTGAGTCCGTCGCGTCTACCAATTCCGCCACGGGGGCATGAGCGGCGGGAGCATACGCAGGCCGGCGGCCCGGTCAACGCCGCCGTGGACGCGCCGCGTCCGGACTGCTAACCGCTCCGCCGACGCCCCGGACCCGCGACGGAGCCCTGCGATGAAAGACCGGTTGCTGGCCGCCGCGCGCGGCCCTCATGCGCTCCGCGGCCTGGCGGTGGTGTCGTTCATCGAAAGCTCGGTGTTTCCGATACCGCCGGACGTGATGCTGATCCCGATGGTGCTCGCCGACCGCAAGCGGGCGTGGCTGATCGCCGGCGTCTGCACCGTCGCGTCGGTGCTCGGCGGCGTCGCCGGCTACGCCATCGGCCTGTTCGCGTTCGAGTCGGTCGGCCGGCCGATCCTCGAAACCCTCGGCAAGATGGACAGCTACGCCGAGTTTCAGGCGTTCTTCGAGCGCTGGGATTTCCTGGCCGTGTTCGGGGCCGGGCTGACGCCGTTTCCCTACAAGGTGATCACCATCTCGTCGGGCGCGTTTCACATCAACTTCGCCGCCTTCATGGCCGCCAGCGTCTTGTCGCGCGGGCTGCGGTTCTTCGCTGAAGCCGGGTTGCTGTACCTTGTCGGCGAGCGCGCCCGCGGCTTCATCGAGCGCCGCTTCGGCCTTATCTTGACGGGATTCTTCGCCCTGCTCATCGCCAGCTTCGTCGCCTTGCGGCTGTTGCATTGAGCGCCGGAGGGCCGCCGCGACCCGGCGCCGCGCCGGGCTGCGCGGACCGGCGAAGGACGCTATCCTCGACGCCATGATGACGGCCCTCGCCTCCCTCGCCGACCGCGCCTGGCGCTTTTGGCCGGCTGTCGCCGCCGTCGCGGCCGCCGCCGTGCTGGCGGGCGCGCACGCGTTCGAGAGCTTCGGCGGGCTCGAGCCGTGCGCCCTGTGCCTGCGCCAGCGCGAGTTCCATTGGGCGGCGTTGGCGATCGCCGCCGCCGGGGCGTGGTTTTGGGCCCGCGAGCCCGACGGGGCTGAGGCGCGCGCCGTCGACGCGGTGCTCGGCGCGGCGTTCCTCACCGGCGCCGTCGTCGCCGCCTACCACGCCGGCGTCGAATGGAAGTGGTGGCCGAGCCCGGCGTGCGCGGCCGGCGTCGGC